>JAKLHJ010000017.1 GCA_022710205.1 Patescibacteria group bacterium
GAACGGAAGAATAAAAACGGAAGAGAATCCGGCCATAACCGAACATGACACATCCGTAAATTTAAAACCGGCAAACGACACGGTCATCACAGCCCCTTCGTTTTCACAATCCCCCGGGTCAAACAAAGAGCTACTTGGCCCCCACGCGACAACAAGCAGGATAAAAGCGGTTATCACGCGGAGCATCAATCAGAATCTTCAAATAGCCGCGATATACGAAGCGTTCCTGCCGGAATTTTTAAAAGTGTCGTGGCTTATAACAATACTATTGATTATTCTATTTCTACTTGTGCGTAAAAGAAAAAAGGATAACAAAAAAGAGTAAATCCTGTAACGCAAAACTTGACAAGAGCTATAATATACTATATTTTCTATATAGATAAATAACATTACGTGTGTTATCTAAATTTGTAACTTAAAATTTTGATTCCAGGGAAAGGATCAACAATGAAGAAAAAAGGGGCGCCAAAAAATCTCGGTTATATCAATTCGTGGGGAGAAAAGACTCCGCGCGAAATAGCAAAATGTAAAAAACTGAAGCATATCAGAAGGTGCCTCCGCAAGTATGAGTGCAGTATTTGCAAATATTTCTACCTTGTTGACTCCAGCGACTGAGAACAAACAACAACTCCCCTTTTAGGGGAGTTTTTCAATGTTTATTTAAAATGTTTTCTTTTCACCCAGATCTGATTGGAAATTTAATATTTCCAGGACACTTTTTGGCCTGTCTCTTTTATCCTCACTAAATCCTCCTGCGATCAAGAAATACGCCATCACCGGAGCTCCAAAAGCAGATAGCGCCAGACGCATTAGCAAATTGCCCTGCAAAATAGATAAATACATTTCCGAGGTGCCGAATACTCCGGTTGTGAAAATAAGTGTATCCAACGCAAAAACCCCAAAAATAATAACAAAAACCCTCAGTAACAAATTTAGTGATGTGGCCCTAGACAGAACCTCCCATGCAATAGCCAAAAATATTACATCTATTATTATCGCCAAAATAGACCAAAAATAGTAAGAAATACGGGCCGAGTCTATTAATATCCAAGAGCTTGTGTCCGTGATAAAACCAAGGAAGAATACAACTCCTATATAAAAGAAGGAGGAAAACAATATTATCCATAAAGCAAATCTTCCGGCCCGAGGACCCTCGAAAAGATACAGGAGCAGAATACAAAACATAAGAGTGGTAAACATAGAGAAAGAGGACACTATAAAAACCCAGTCATTCAAAACCAGCTTGAAACCTAAATCGCTTAGATTATGAGTAAGGACTGTCAAAATTGCCACATAAGCATATAAAGGAGTCAGTGTGATGCTGTCCTTTTTACTATGAAGGAATACCGCCACGGCCCAACAAATAATTGTTAATAAACACAAAAACAAAAAAGATGTATTCATAATAGAATAATAGCACCATAACGCCTTATCAACAATGAGAGAATTTTTATTGTTTTGTTTTTTCGGATAAAATTAGGATATGCTTTATAATGATTATCTTAAAACATTAAATAAGTGCCCTTTTTACGATGAAATTCACTTCGCAAATCAATTAGTGGCCGACAACAAAACTTCCGCTCTTATAATTTCTTTGGCTCCATACCATAAGCACCACTTACTTATAATCCCCAAAAGACACCTCGAAAGAATCGTGGAGATAAGCGACGAAGAAATGTCGGACATAATAGAACTTCAGCGAATAGGGATAAAAATACTTTACAGACTCGGTTACTCAAACATGTCTGTTCTCGTGCGAGAAGGAGAAAACATCGGCAAAAGTGTTAAACATCTTCACTACCACATCATACCGAACGTAATGATAGGAGCGGAGAACATCACCGGCGGAGACGAAAGATCTATTTCTACGGAAGAAGAGATACTGGAATTTATAGAAGATATGCGAGAGGCAATGGAAGATCTATCGGATTAACTAAAGATCTTCTCGAGTATCTTTTCCCTCCCCTCTTTCGTTTTTGCAGAACATGGAATTATTTCTACGCCGGGCATTTCCTCGGCCATTAGTTTAAGTTGCGTGTTTCTTTCTTTTTGATTAAGCGCGTCTATCTTATTTGCGACGATAATTACCTCTTCTTTTTGATCTCTTAAGATTCTATACATCTCAAGGTCCATCGCATTTGGTCCCACCTTGGCATCCAGAACAAGAACGGCTTTCCTATGAAAAACTTTTTGAAAAAAATACCACTGAATCATCTTTGCGATTTGCTCTCTGACATCTATGGGAAGTTTTGCAAAACCATACCCCGGCAGATCAACAAAATAATACTTACCGTTGATTAAGAAAAAGTTTATCTCTCTTGTTTTCCCGGGCATTTTTCCCGACTTAACGAGATCTTTCCGGTTGAGCAAACAGTTCAAAAGGCTAGACTTGCCGACATTTGAACGCCCGACAAAAGCGATCTGGGGCTTATCTTCATTCAAAATCCGGTCGTCGCCCCTGATACCCTTTCTAAAGATAGCACTTTCTATTTTCATAATAATGAATGTTATACGAAATCTACCGCCTTGTCATTATTCTTCATCGCCGTATTCTCTTTTGCACCTCTCTTTTTCGCAAAATAAATATTCCCCCGGAGGTTCTGTCTATTTTTTATCTTTATTATTCGGTTGTATGCCTCAAAACAAACTTGACAATATTTTTAATAAGCGTATAGTGAGCGGCAGAGAAAAGCACAATTTATAACGCAAGGGCCGAAGGCAAAGGAGGACCCAATGATAAAATTTGACCCGGTCATCAACGACAGCTGTACCGTCGTGAACGAAACCATCATACAGGTGGGCGGAAGACGGGTCATTTCAAGGTCCCCCATCGGATACATCAAGAAAGGAAAATTCGAGTATCTTGTCCCGTTTGGGTTCACCTACGACGACATGATCCTTATCGCCAACAAGACGAAGGAAGTATCCGGCAACACGCCCCACACGTAACAAAAACCCCGCGAAGCTCGCGGGGTTTTAATTTTTATTTATCCCGCAGGAAGTTTACCTAAAAAGGTCAAAATTAAAAGAAGAGGAGTCGAAGGCGAATTCCGAGAGATATTTATTTTAATAATCGCAATACGTAATTTGAACTTTCCTACTGGGATTCTGTTGTTTTGCCGTCAAAATGTTCTTCTTTTGCTTCAGCGTCAGCCTTGGTCTTTCTAACTACCCCATCCTGATGTTCGGCCGGAGAATATATTGTATAAAGTTTTAGCTTTTCAGAATCAGAACTATTTATAACATTATGTTTGGCTCCTGAAGGCACTATTATCGCAAAACCATCAGAAATATTATGGGTAACACCGTCTATAATCACCACACCGGTTCCTTTCTCAATCCTAAAAAATTGATCCACATCGCTATGAACCTCCTCCCCTATTTCTTCTTTTGGGAGTAATGACATAAGCACAAGCTGACTATATTTAGCCGTGTAAAGAACCTTTCTGAAATTATCATTTTCCAAAGACTCTTTTTCTATATTAGATACATATCCCTTCATTTTTATAAATTTAAACTTTTAATTTCTACATATTCAAATACGTAATAGTAAGCTGTAAAACCGTCGCAAACGCTCCCCATAATAAATATGGAATATTTGCATACACAACCCACGCGGCATACGGATAAATAGCATACAGCGCATAGAGAAGCGTCCCGATAACCGCCACAACATCAATAGAAGCCAGTAAATTATTCTGTAGGCCAAACTGGACGGGAGTAAAAGCAAAATTAAAAACTAAATTTAATATAAACGGCAATAAAATCCAAAACGATATCCTGCCTTTTATATAAAGATAAAAAACATAGCTAAATGAGATTGCGATGAGTATATATAAAACGGTCCAAACGGGTCCAAACACCCACGCTGGCGGGGCAAATGATGGTTTAATTAATGTGCTATACCAATTATATGCTTGCATACTATTTAATTAATTTTTAAGAAAACAAAATTTGTCCGACAATAAAAACCAAATATATCACCAACAATTTATACCCCTCCTTCCTTGTGAGCTCTCCATCGCTCTTGTAAAAAGAGGTGAGAGTAAACAAAACAATACACATGACTGTTAATAAAAACTTATAGGAGGCGCCTATATCAAAAGATAGCGGCCTAACCAATAGCATAAAGCCGAGCACCAAAATATTAGCTAATGCCGAACCGATAATATGATTAAGAGACAATTCCGGCACGTGCCGTGTCCAAGATCTTATGGCAATTATAAGCTCCGGCAAATTCGTTCCCAAAGAAAACACAATTAAGCCGATCATAAGAGCGGAAACGTTATAAGCCGCAAGGATACGTGTCGCGATAACCACAATAAGATTTGAGGAGAATACTACGAGAATCACACCCGTAATAATCCAGAAAAAATTCTTGGCGAGGACGACTTCGTTCTTTGTTATATCAGAAACGTTTATGTGATTATGCTCTATCGTGTTTTTATAGAGAAATATCAAATAAATACCCAGGAAAATTATACCATCCAAATAATTCAGAGTGCCCTTAAGCCCCATAAATAACGGGAGCAGGAGCGCAAGAGAAACCGGTAAAATGCTTGAATACTTTCCGTCTGTTTTAACTTTTCTGTTCAAAACTAAACTAAAGCCGAGTATCAAGCAAAAAACGACAATGATACCGCCCATCAACGTCCCGAAATAAAGATTCGGCACGTCCAGCACCAGCGAGTTCACACCCACAAAAAATTCAGGAAGGGTTGTCAGCGCTCCCAAAACCATCCCCATCGACAAAATGCTTATTTTAAACTTGTCTGCAATCTGTTTTATACGGCGAACGACCATATCGGCTGAAGCGCCAAGAACATAAAACAACAACACCAATAAAATTATATATGTGATTATCATCCTTATATTATATTAGATAAACAATAAACAAGGAAGAAAATAATCCGCATAAATAAAAGGCCGGGAATTAATCCTGGCCTTTTGGGCTCTCGAACTGTCGTCGAGCTACTTCTTCTCCTTCGGTTCCGGTTCCGGGTCCAAGTTCTTCATGCTCTCGACCCCCTTGTAGAAGATAACGAAGGAGCATCTCGGGCACTTCAGAGAGAGGTGTTTGTTGCGGGGGCTGACCTTCGGGTTCTTATGCATTTCCGCGTTGCAGAGAGGGCAAAGCATAATGTCCACCTTTCGATTTTGAAGCCGAAACTTCATCCGTGGATGCCCGCAGGCATGCCTTTTGTGCGAAACCGAATTAAAGAACTTATTCTCTATTTCTTTTACAAGTATAGCACAATGAGACTAAAAAGTCAATAGATATTCAAAAACGCCTTATTTTATGCGATTTAGTATCTTTTACGCAAATAGGCCACAAAATGGCGTCTTTTGAAGGCCTTGCCCTTCATAAGGTGTTTACCCGAGCGCTCTACTTTATCTATATCAAAAGCCTCGCCATAAAACGCGCGCATTTTTTCTTCCGCCCAAACATGCTCGTATGTGCCGTGCTCAGGATGAATATAAGCATCATCCTCCCCTGCCGGATTATCCCTTAGAAGCCTTTCTGTGTGCCTGTCTTCTTCTTTAAGAAAAGATTTCAGAAGGAGCCAACCGCCCGGCTTCAAAACTCTCGTAATTTCTTTCAAATAAATATCTCGGTCTTTCTCGCGAAGATAGTGTGAGGCCATCATATCGAGCACAACATCAACAGATTCATCTTCCAGATCTATCTTCCCCTCTATCATTCGCGCGGTGAATTGTATATGTAATCCCGCGCTAGCCTTTTTCGCCTGCTCTATCGCTTCATCAGAAATATCATATCCGGCACCCTTGCAACCGAAGGTCCGCGCAAGGTAAATAATATTTCTACCGTTACCGCAACCCAAGTCGAGCACAAAACTTCTCTGATCCAAAAATCCTTTACCGTATTCTCTTTCTAGCCACCTTGTAAATTTGAGCAGGTCTTCTGCGGGCTCGGTGGACAAATTAAAAATTCCCGGTGTTTTATATTCTTTGTTCCAGAATGTCTTGCTGTTTGATTTTTCCTTCATAATTCATAATATTGGTATAAATGAAAGAAAAACACAAATCCAAAGATAAACTTATCGCCGTCGTTGGACCGACCTCTTCCGGAAAGAGCGATGTGGCTGTTCTTATTGCGAAAAAGATCGGCGGGGAAATAATTTCTGCGGATTCGAGGCAGGTCTACAAGGGCATGGATATAGGCACGGGAAAGATTACCAAAAAAGAAATGGCGGGGGTCCCTCACTACCTGCTCGATGTCGCAAATCCAAAAAAAATTTTCACCGTAGCGGATTATCAGAAAATGGCCCGCAAGGCGGTAGAAAAAATATTACAAAAAGGCAAAGTCCCGATACTCTGCGGAGGAACAGGCTTCTATATTCGCGCGATAATAGATGATTTGGAGATTCCCGATGTCCCGCCTAATAAAAAACTGCGCAAAGAACTCGCGGGCAAAAACGCTGACGAACTTTTTGCTATTCTTAAAAAAATGGACAAACGACGTGCCGAGAAGATAGATAGGCACAACCCGGTCCGCCTTATCCGCGCTATAGAGATAGCGCAGGCGCTTGGAAAAGTCCCTACGCTAAAAAACAAAGCCCCAAAATACGAAATTTTGGAGATTGGATTATACCCGGGAGACAAAATTTTGAAAGAAAGAATAAACCTGAGACTGCTAAAAAGGATAAAAGCCGGAATGATTGCGGAGATAAAAAAACTTCACAAAGAAGGCCTGTCTTTCGCAAGAATGAAAGATATGGGGCTTGAATATAGGTATGTGGCAAGATACCTACAAGGCCTTATCAATAAAGAAGAAATGATCTCGGAATTAAATAAAGAAATCGAGCACTATGCCAAACGCCAAATGACTTGGTTTCGCAAAGACAAAAGAGTGAAATGGTTTAAACCAAATCAAATAGAGAAAATTATAAAAACGGCTGAGAAATTTTGCAGAGGTTAATCTGGGATCATAAAAAAATGGATCCCCGCCTACGCGGGGATGACAAGAGACACAAAATCTACTCTGTGTCTTTTGTCAGCTCCTTTTTTATTTCCTCAAATTCGTTCGTTACTTCAGCGAGTCTGCTCTTTAGGTCTTTTATGAGAGCGGCTCCTTCGCGGACCTTCTTGAGCCCTTCCTCGACATCTATCTCATTCTCTTTTTCAAACCAGGAAGCGATTGCTTCAAGCTTTTTTAATGATTCACCTATATCGTTATTTTTTGTCGCCATCGATTTAATATTTAATTAATAATTCGTAATTGTTAATTCGTAATTGATTTCACCTCCGATTCTATTTCTCCTTTTCCTAATTTTGTTTTTATCACCTCACCCTTCTTAACATCTTTCGCGTTCTTTATTACACGACCGCTGCCGTCAAAAACAATACTATATCCCAAACGTAGATTTCGCTCCGGGTCTGCGACCGCAATTATTTTCTCAAACTTTTGTATTTGGGAGATGTAATGAGTCAGCCTGTCTCCTATTATTCTTATTGCATCCTTCGTTATTCTGTCCGACATAATCCCGAACTGAACAAATACTCTCCTGAAGGCGGAAAATATCCTTCCTGAAATACCACTCGCCTCTTTTTTAAGACCGGCAAGATTGTCACCGAAGCGGCCGTAAATATTTTTCCAAAGATACGGAAGCTTGGAAGAAAACTCCTTCAAATAAAATCCGAACTGAGTGATTATCCTACGCTCAAACATAGGGAGACCCGAAACGAGGTCGTCCCAGCTCTCATTTATTGTATAAGCGGTGGCGGTAGGCGTAGACACATAAGCATCCGCCACAAGACATGCAATCGGCACGTCTACTTCGTGTCCTATTCCGCACAAAACCGGTATCTTGGAAGAGAAAATTTCTCTACAAACCTGTTCGTTGTTAAAAGCTTGCATGCTCTCAAGGCTTCCCCCTCCGCGCATTATTACCATAACGTCCAGATCCGGCATATTTTTGTTCAGCCATTTTATTCCGCCGATTATTCCCGGCACGGCGTCCGCTCCTTCAACACGCGAATTAAAAAACTTTATCTGAAAGCCGAGCGGTTTAAGATTTTTCCTAAAGTCGTGGATAACTACTCCGTCTTTGGAAGAAATAACGCCGATGTTTTTAATAAATCTTGGAAGCGCTCTTTTTCGCGCAAAAAGCCCCTCCTTTTCAAGCATCTTAAGAAGCAACAGATATGCTTTTTTAAGAGACCCTTCCCCGAGTGGCTCTATCGTCTCCACATTAAAACTGAAGGTTCCCGCGAGTTTATATATTCTCGGATATCCGCTCACTTTCACTTCCATGCCATCTTCAAGGAGCACGCCGGCGCTTCTATAGGTCCAAATCGAGAGAAAACATTTCAAGATAGATTTATCTTCTTTGTCCTTAAGCGAGAACGACACCCATTTGTCGTGAGCGCGAAACTCCGTCACCTCTCCCGCCACGGAAACTTTCTCGCTCTTCAGGTGCTCATTGAGAATGTCCAGAAATTCTCCTACCGAAAAATAATCTTTCGCGGGTGATATAGGCAGGCCGCCCTTCGGTAGCTCGAAAAGATCACCGAGAGAGCCGTCGTCACCATTCTGGATTTTATCTTTTTTCTTTTTTGGCATTTGATATCTTGTGTCTTCAGGTCCTCATTATTCTACCAATTTTATTTGATGAAACAAGAAGTATTTGCCATAAAGACGGCAAAAAAATGACCAAGTCAGACCCCTAAACCCCACGTAACTGTGGGGCTTTATTTTTTACTGTTGGGCTTGTCCCAGAAAGACCCTATTAAATATAATTTGTCTCGGGCAAATTAGCGCTAAGCGCTATTTAACAGGGCCTACGGGACAGCGAGGCGCAAACCGCCAAGGGCGGGACACCTCTTGCTTTTTTATCCATTTTGTATTATCCTTACCAAATCAGTTTAAATATAAGCAATGCCACAGAAATCATTAATTAAATTGGCCTGTACATCCTGCAAAAGGATTAATTACTGGAGCAGAAAGAATAAGAAGCTCGTCGAGAGAAAGATTGAGCTTTTGAAGTTCTGTAAATGGTGCAAAAAGAAGACAAAGCACAAGGAAATAAAGAAATAATCGACATCTTTAAAAATCGCCCCTAAAAGGCGATTTTTTGTATCTAATATTGAACTATGATATAGTGTTATGTAAAATATAATCACAATTTTTATAGGCAAACAAGGTGGGTCCATCGGTTAATGGCAAACCACTGGTCTCCAAAACCAGAACTGTAGGTTCGAGCCCTACTGGACCCGCAAAATGTTAATCGCAAACAACTGGAAAGATTATGAACTCCTGGATTCAGGAGACGGGGAAAAATTAGAACGCTGGGGCAGTGTGGTTTTGTCGCGCCCTGACCCGCAAGCTTTTTGGCCGAAATCATTGTCCGACAAAGAATGGCGAAATGCTGACGGTATTTACACTAGAAGCGAGGGTGGAGGTGGCGAATGGAAATTCAAAGAGGGCACGCCAAAAAAATGGGAGATAAAATACGGAGATCTTAAGTTTTCTATTAAACCGACGCCTTTCAAACACACAGGTCTCTTCCCGGAACAATCCGCGAACTGGGACTGGATGAAAGAAAAAATAAAAGGAGCACATAGAGAGATATCTGTCCTGAATCTCTTTGCATATACCGGCGGGGCTACGGTCGCCGCATCGAATGCCGGTGCAAAAGTATGCCACGTAGACTCCTCGAACGGGATTGTCACATGGGCGAAAGAAAATATCGAGTTAAATAACAAAAGCGGAGAGGTCAGATGGATAATTGACGATGCACTAAAATTTGTCGACCGAGAAATAAAACGCGGAGTGAAATATGACGGAATAATTATGGATCCGCCATCATACGGGCGAGGAGCCAAGGGCGAGGTCTGGAAGCTTGAAGAAAAATTGTGGCCACTCGTAGATAAAACGTCACGACTTCTTAGCGACAACCCCCTCTTCTTCATAATAAACTCCTATACCACGGGTATGTCCCCGACAGTTATAGCGAATATCTTAAAAACCGCTTTTAAAGACAAGGGCGGGAAGATAGAAACAGATGAGCTTGGGCTAAAAGAACACGGCGGGGACAGGATTCTGCCGCAAGGCGTATTTGGTAGATGGTCTAAAATGAGTTAAAAGTTGAAGGTTATAAAGTTAGAATGTTTCCACAAGAATATGGCTTAAAATAATGGGCCGTAGCCCCGTAGTAAGCTCTGCTTTACTACTGGGGTTGACAAATATAATGAAAGGTGTATAATTATAAGAGAAAGTCAAATAAGCACCTTTATATATTGTTTGTTTAAAGCCCTAGGGGTACGAAACATTCACGTTCCACTTACCGTCCCAGAACCTAAGGAGGTTCAGACACCATGAACGAGAACGAGACGCCCCTCACCACCACGTCGGTCACCCAGACCGCCCACGAGATCTCGCGGTCGGAGAACGGCTACAAGACCGAGTTCGCCACCTTCACGAAGGGCGGCGAGTCGACTGGCCGCCACACCAAGCGGATGAAGAACGGCATGTTCCTCGGCCAGACCGGCATCGGCGCGAACCACGTCAACAACATCTTCGAGCCCCTCCCGCCCCAGAACACCTGGACGAAGGGCAAGAAGCAGACGGTGGCCCGCAACTACGACGGCACTTTCCAGTTCGGCGAGAAGGACGTCCTCATCCCGCCCCGGCACACGCCGACGGCCATCAAGGTCGCGGACGTCGCCATCACCTTCCACACCTGCACGCCGACCGGCCTGAAGCAGATCGACAAGATCGTCGAGTTCCTCAACTACAAGGTCGCGTACGCCCGCATCGACGCCGCCCGCGAGGTCGACACCAAGATCCAGGAGGCCCTCTCGAACAACGTCGAGAACTTCACGTTGAACCGCGAGGACGAGATCAAGAAGGCCGAGAAGAAGGCGGTCGTCGCCGGGCTCGAGGCCATGGTGATCGAGAAGCCGCCGACGATGCGGAAGAAGCCCCCCAAGGCTCCCCGCACCAAGCGCATCCGCGTCGAGGACGAGGACGGCGAGTCCAAGAAGCACCACGGCAAGAAGGGCGGCGGGAAGAAGAACGGCAAGAAGGGCGGCGGCAAGGGCAAGGGGAAGAAGTAGAAACAAACAACAACAGCAAGCAGTAAGGGCGACCGCCACGGTCGCCCTTTTTTCTTATTAATTTTTTATCGAATTATATCTATTTAAAAACTGCTCCTTAAACTCAAAGAATTTGTCGTCCAATATTGATTGGCGAATTTTTTTTACCAAATTAACGACAAAATAAAGATTGTGTATTGAGGAAAGCCTGTATGCAAAGAGCTCTTCTGTCCTAAACAAATGCGCCAAATATGCTCTAGTATAATTTTTGCAGGTATAGCATTCACAGTCGCCCTCTATAGGAGTGAAGTCTGTTTTATATTTAGCGTTCATGATATTCATCCTCCCCTCTTTTGTGAGAAGTGCGCCGTTCCTGGCCATTCTTGTCGGCGCCACACAATCAAAAGTATCCACGCCATTTTCAATGCCGCCAAAAAGGTCCTCTACCGCGCCTATTCCCAGGAAGTGTCTCGGCTTATTTTCCGGCAATATCTCGTTCACCCAAACCAGCGCTTTATAAACATCCTCTTTGTCGAATGAGCCGCCTATTCCAAATCCATCAAACAGCAGCGAAGAGATCTCCTTGGCACTCTCTTTTCTTAAGTCCTCAAACCTACCACCCTGAACTATGCCAAAAAGCGACTGCGGCCCCCCTAACTCATTGTGCCTGTCGAGAGATCTTTTGGCCCATCTATGAGTTCTTTTCATCGCCTCTATCTGGTATTCGCGTGAAGCCAGAGGAGATGTGCACTCGTCAAAAGCAAAGATTATATCTGCGCCGAGATTGTGCTGAATTTCCATCGATCGTTCCGGAGTAAATCTGTGGCTTGTGCCGTCTATATGCGATCTAAAAGTCACACCATCTTCGTCTATTTTTGAAAGTTTTGTGTTCCCCTCTTCCTTACAGATATTTTCATTGACTGTTTCCTGTTTTTTGGCTCCGAACTTATTCGCCTTTTCTTCCATTGCTACTCCAAGCGAAAAAACCTGAAATCCTCCGGAATCAGTGAAAGTCGGCCCACTCCAATTCATAAATTTATGCAGACCGCCTGCGTTCTTCACGAGTTCGTCGCCCGGCTCGAGATATAAGTGATATGTATTTGAAAGCACCGCCTGTGCGCCGAGAGTCTGCACATCTTCCGGAGAAAGCGCCTTAACGGTAGCCTTGGTGCCCACAACAATAAACGCGGGAGTCTCTATTTTGCCGTGTGGGGTCTCCAAAACCCCCACCCTTCCGAGTCGTCCGGGGAGCTTCTTTTCTATCTTAAAATTCAAATTTGAGCCCATAAGAGCTATACTAGCCTTCCGTATAGGTATTTGGCAAATTTCCAAACAATAAAGGACAAAAGTGCTATGAGGACGACCGGCTGTCTCATTAGGAAATTGTAGACCACCACAAGGAAGTCTACGATGAACATCACAGGCGTTTTTAATTTCTCTGCGCCAATTTTTTCCATTACCTTGCCGACACCTTCCCGAATTGTCTTTGGAGTGGCTGATGCGACCGCATCTCCTTGGCTTACAACATCCTGACTTGTTATTTTTTCGGGCAAAACCTGTAAAACAATATCCTTGAAACTATCTAATCCCTTTTCTATAAGGGTGCTTGTGCTTGTCGCAGATGAAGATGCTATCCTGGGCACAGAAACAAGAGACTCCTCTTCTTTTTGGGGAGGAAGGGTTACTTTTTTCTCTGAAACGCCGCTTACATTATTTTCCAAAATTATTGTTCGAGGAGATTCTCCTATGGGGGAAACTTTTGGGTTTATTATTTTTGCGGAAATTTTATGTGTGCCGATGGTTGCCGTCCAATCACACCACAATTCTTGTGTCCTGCCTGAAGCGGCCGAAAAATTTCCTGTGCAGATTACCTTGCCGTTATCGTCGAAGGTCAGGTCTCCTAAAAGATCGTATTCCCCGCCGTTGAAAACAAGAGTATATATTCTAATCTTATCTCCGGCATAAAAAGGATCTTTGGAATACCAAATACCGCTTTTTATGATACCTACGTTACTCAAAGTATCTGCAAAGGAAATGAGAGGAGTAGCTAAAATGGAAATATAAAAAATCAAAAATAAAAATGACAATGTAAAATCTAAAATTTTTACATTTTTATATGTCATTTTGCATTTTGACTTTTGCATTTTGCTCTATCCTCTACGCGTCGATGTTTGCCATCTTGGCGTGTGACTGAATATACATTTTTCTCGGCAAAACCTCTGAACCCATAAGAACATCGAACGTCTTATCGGCTTCAATGGCGGAATCTATCGTAACTTGTTTGAGTATTCTCCTCTCTGGGTCCATCGTGGTCTCCCAAAGCTCCTCCGGATTCATTTCTCCGAGACCTTTGTATCTCTGTATAGAAACTTTTGTTGATTTCTTTATCGTCTCTCCCGTCTCCTCCTCCGCCCCCTCCTCGCCTACTGAGCCGCCCTCACTCTCCTGCTCTACCGCAACACCCGCCCCAAACGATTTAACGATTTGTTCTTTTTCTTCGTCGCTATAAGCGTAAGAGACATCCCTTCCTTTCTTTATTTTATAGAGAGGAGGCTGAGCAATATAAATATTTCCCGCAGATACAAGCGGCTGGAAATATCTGTAAAAGAGCGTGAGCAAAAGCGTCCTGATGTGAGCACCATCAACATCAGCATCTGTAGCGATGATTATTTTTCCGTATCTAAGCTTTGTCTGGTCAAATATGTCTCCGATAGCGGTGCCCATGGCAATAACAAGCGCCTTAATCTCGTTAGAAGAAAGCACTTTATCAAGCCTTGTCCTTTCAACGTTAAGAATTTTTCCCTTGAGAGGCAACACGGCCTGTGTTCTTCTGTCTCTGCCCTGTTTAGAAGAACCTCCGGCGGAATCTCCCTCTACAATGAATATTTCAGCCTCTTCGGGGTTTTTAGTCTGACAATCAGCAAGTTTACCCGGCAAGCTTAGTCCATCCAATACGCCCTTTCTGAGAACACTGTCTTTGGCGGCCTTGGCGGCCAGCTTTTGCAGTTCGGTGGCGAGGATTTCGTTGGAGTTCGTATGCATGGATGCACCCGAGAAAGGTTGACGTGCCGCAGTCATGACCCATCTT
>JAKLHJ010000018.1 GCA_022710205.1 Patescibacteria group bacterium
TGTCTTTGGGGGTTAAATCCGCCCCCCAAAAGATATTTTTATTTATTTTTCCATTCTCAAAAACAAGACAGCTCGCAGGCTCTAATTTGTAAACATTCTTAAAAATAGAATGGGGAGACGGAACATAATCATACTGAAGATATTTATTTACAGAATTAAGATCCAACTCCTTCTTAAATAAAGGATGGGGTATTAAAGATTTAAGCTCAGAACCAAAAATTAATGTCTTCTCAAACAATGCCCAATACAAAGGCTTCTTGCCCATTCTGTCTCTGGCAAGTATCAGTTTTTTATTTTTAAAATCATATATGGCGATAGCGAACATCCCGTTCATTCTTTCAAAACACTTCTCACCGTATTCTTTATACAGATAAATTATTGCCTCAGTGTCGGATGTTCCTCTAAAAACGTAACCCAACACCTCGAGCTCTTTCCTTAACTCAGGGAAATTATATATTTCTCCATTAAAAACCACCCCTATCTCTTTATTATTATCAAACATCGGCTGTGCTCCTGTCTCAGATAAATCTATAATGCTGAGCCTTGTGTGTCCCAATGCCACACCTTCACTCCAAAAATGACCCTGTGCATCAGGGCCTCTGTGCTCTATTGCGGCAACCATCTTAACCAGATCGCTTTTTGTTCCCTTACCTATAAATCCGGTTATTCCGCACATTTATTTTAAAAGTTAATTTTTTCCTTAATGGAATATGGGGTCTTATTTTGCGATTCGTAATAAGTTCGCATTATCATTTCAGAGAGAATACCCATCGCGGCAAGCTGAACGCCGACAATAATAAAGAACACAGTAAGAACCGGCATCGGCGTAGAAATAAAACTGGTCCCATAAACAAACTTTAAAATCAACGCGTAGCAACCAGAAAGAAAACCCAAGAGTACACTCGAAAAACCGAGTCCTCCAAAGAAGTGCATTGGTCTGTTCATATATTTAACAAGAAACTTTATCAAAACAAGATCCAGAAGCACCCTGAAAGTTCTTGATATGCCGTAATTGCTCTCTCCATATTTTCTCGGCCTATAATTTACCGGTATTTCCGCGACTTTGCCGCCCTTCCATTTTGCATAAGCGGGAATAAATCTATGCATTTCTCCATAAAGCTCCACCTCGGAAATAATGCCTCTATCGTAGGCCTTGAGCGTGCAACCATAATCATGAAGCTTCACTCCGGTAATCTTTGAGATAAGCCAGTTTGCCACAAGTGAGGGAATTTTTCTTTTTAGAGTAGCATTTCCCCACCTATCCTTTCTCCATCCGGAAACGACTGTATATCCTTCGCTAATCTTTGCTAAAAGTTTTGGTATATCAGCAGGATCATTCTCAAGATCAGAATCTATCGGAATAATTACGTCACCGGTTGATGCCTTGATGCCGGCCGACATCGCGGCGGTCTGCCCGTTATTAAATTTAAAATTTATCGCCTTTATTCTCTTATTGTCCTCTCCCAATTTCTTCAGAACATTCCAGCTATCATCTTTAGAACCGTCGTTAACCGCAACTATCTCATAATCCGATCTCTCTTTTTCCAACACTTCTTTTATCTCTAAAAATAGTTCCGGTAAACTTTTCGCCTCATTATATACAGGAACAACAATTGATATTTTCATGGGAGGGTTAAATAAAAATAAAATATTTATACATAATAAAATTAAATAAAAATAGCATGATGGTTATTATCGCTTGAGATAATAAATACCAAACCCCAAATATACTCACAAACAGATACATAAAAGCACCATTAACGATCAAGTTCAAGAGGGAATTTAAAAAAAACTTAAACATCTGTAAGTGTACCCGACCGACTGTTTGTTCAAAAAAAGTCCAATACTTCTGTAAGAAAAAGTTAGCAAAAAAAGTGAAAATAAAGGAGATGTTGGCCGATACCCAATAATTAAACGACAGCACGTCAGTAAAAACAAACAATAAGGAAAGCTGTAGCGCCGCACACACGCAACCGACAACAAAACTTTTTACAAACATTCTGTTTTTGTATATGTCGGAAATTTTATTTTTTATATTATTCATTATGTCTTTCATATTTATCGTGAAGAAATAAAATTAATGATTCCCTCGGCCCTCCTCTGCCAGGAATATTTTTGGGAGTTTATTTTTGAATTATTAGCCATTTTATCAGCCAGCGCGGAATTATCAAATATTTTTTTAATTGATCTAGCTAAACTCTCTGGGTTGTCCGGCTCAAAAAATACCGCTCCATCTTCATCTATTATCTCCCGAATAGAAGGTAGATTAGACGCAATGATTGGGGTTCCGCTCGCCATATATTCAAAAAGCTTCATGGGGGATGTGTATAACCTAGAGACATCCTCCTTCCCGCTATTTGGGATAACAAGAACATCTGCGCTCTTGAGGTAAAAAGGAATATCTTCGTGTGGTTTTTGTCCCAATATCATAATGTTGTCTTGATTTGAAAATCTTTTCTTAAGATCGTTAACATGATTTATGTTCCCTCCCACAAAAACGAAGAGGTATTCTTCATTAAATTCTTTCGCTGAGTTGGCTAACGTATCGGCCCCTTTCCATGCATATAAATGACCCGTATATAAAATTATTTTTTTATCTGAAGGAAGACCTATTTTTTTTCTAGCATCATTCTTTTTAATATCTAAAGAGAATTGTTCTATGTCCACAGCGTCGGGAGATACTAAAATTTTATCTCCATCAATATTCTTATTTTCAAAATATTTTTTTATACCGTTTGATATCGTAATAATACCGTGGCACCTTTTAACTGTGTCTGATACTAAAAAATTCCACTTGCCTGTATGCACTTCCCAAAAAACTTTTTTATTAAAAATGCTCAAAAACCAAAGAGGCATTTCATCTCTTGAATAAAAAATATCGCTATCGCTTTTTAAGCAATAAAATAAAACTTTAACAGCAAAAATAAAATATTGAATAAGCCCTCCCGGCTTTCCATAATCAATCAAATCGGGACAATTTAAGGTATTTTAAAATTTTCCTTAACTTGATAGTAAGAAAACGGGTCTTCTTTTATACTATTTTTTCTAGATGGAACAACGAGCTCTACAACAACTCCTTGCGAAGAAAGAGCCTCGCAGGTCTTCATTATCTGTATTCCATGAGCCCTGTCTGTTGGTATTCTTATGTTTGCTAAATAGGAAATCTTCATTTTTGACCGGTTATTTTAAAAAGAAAGTCATAGTGTTTATCTGCAAACCACTCGTTAAACTTTTTACTCGGATAAATAAAATTTGTATTATTTCTAGCAATAACATAAAGATGCGGAGACAAAAAAGAAGCTAAAAAATCTAAATATTTATTATAAAAAATAAAGGGACGGATATCTTCTACTACCCAGCCCGCCCTTTCTATTGTAAGCCTTAATGTCATTCTAGTATAAAAGCCTATGTGATTACTGGCGAAAGCGCCTTTGAACTTATTTATTCCTGTCAAAAAATAAATTGAAGGAATAACAGGTACTCCCAAGATTAATTTTGTATCACCCTCTGAGCTATTTTTTAATTTCATCAAAAAAGAATGGGGAGACAGAAGGTGTTCAAAAAGATTATTGGCCCAAATCGCCTCAAAGCCTTCATCACCGGAGAGACTTTCTTCCAAAAATTCAGCATTGCCAAATTTTATATTTAGCTTATTATCTTTACCGAATTTTATTTCCTCTTCGTCTGTGGTTAAACCAACGCTTCCCTTTCCAAAAAACAACAAATATTCACCATAACCGCAGCCAATATCAAGAACCCTTTTTTCTGACAAAGAATACTTGCTCCGTATTCTTTTAAAAATTACAGATTCTTTTACCTTATTAAATCTTTGTTCTTGAGTTTTATTCATAAAAACTTCACCGTGCCTTAACTAAAAATGTAATGGCGCTCACCTAAAATAAATTATATTCTTTCTTTTGTTTTAGAGCTGTGACCTTTTTGTTTTTATCAATCATGTTTATTTTAGAAGAACCTCCGCTAATTTTTTAAGACTGTGATTGTTTTCTATATATTTTCTTAAGTCCGAAGAATCATCCTTTTCTTTTATCATGATTGCCAATTTTTTAGCCAAATCTTCCGCATCACCCTCCCTACACAAAAATCTGTCTTCTACTTTTCCGAAAAGACTCTTATTTGAAATCAAAACCAAGCTATCACAGGCCATAGCCTCAAAAATAGTCTTATCCATGCTTCCGGTTGGGGTTAAATTAACGTATATTTTATGACTATTATAAATACTCTTGGCCTCGGTATTTGTAACACTTTTTAAAAAAGTAACCTTATTTACTAAGCCATATTGACTCACCTTACCCTTCACTTCTTCAAAATATTTGTTGTCTTTTGGTAATGGGTCACCAATAATTGACGCATTAAAATCTACATTTTTTTTATTTAAAATATTCAATGCTTCTATGAAAAGAAGCGGTTTTTTGATCGGAGAAATTCTTCCCAAAAACAAAATGGAATTGTCCTTCTTTCTTATTTCTTCGTCTCTTTTAAAGAATTCGGTATCTATCCCGACGGGCATTATTTCCGTTTTCTTGAAACGAGCGGTATATGAATAAGAGGAAGTGCAAAAAACCCTGTCAGAAAAATAGACAGCAAGGTCGGTTAAAATAGAACCATTCGGATGGTTTCTCCACATAAAAACTTTCTTGCCCCAAGTTTTCCACGGCAATGCTCCCAAGAGAACATACTCCTGATTCATGTGCACAAAAACAGAATCGTAATTATCCTGCTCCTCTCTGATATATGTATAAAATCTCTTTAGATATTCAAAACGGGATACGCCTTGTTCTTTTCCGAGAGACAAGACCTTCACCCTGGTAGTAGAAAATTCTTTAGAATTTTCACTACAGGGCTCTGCCTTTTCCGAGAAATCATTTTCACCCTTTTCAAGACATATTACCGTCAGCTTTTCGCAGTGTTTAGAAAATTCCTCTATCCAGCGATGGAAGAACCCCAAAACAGGGTCTTGCTTATCTATTTTCTGGGTTATTATTAGCAGTTTCATTTTTTCGTATTTTGAGCTACCTTATCAACCCCAGTTAAATATCGCTAACGCGAATTTTTTAAAGAAAAAATTATTTAACGGGGTAAACTTTCTGGGTAACTATCAAAAGCTTCATATTAAAGTAAATATAGCAAAATAAGGGTTAAATAAAAAGACTCCATATATTACAACGGGGTCTTTTTATATTTTGTCACTTTTTAATGCTTAATACCCCATCTCGTCGTGGCTGTGGCCCATTCCGCCGCCTTGTGACTCTTCTCTCTTTGGCTCCTCGGCGATTGCAACTTCTGTGGTCAGAAGAATCGCGGCGGCACTCGCTGCGTGCTCAAGAGCAGTCCTTGTAACCTTGACCGGATCGATAATACCGGCGGATATCATATCTTTTACTATCTTGTCTTTATTAGCATCATAACCTTCGTTATCTTTACTGCTCTTTATTTTGTCCACGATCACAAGCCCGTCATCCTTCCCGGAATTTATAGCAATCTGTCTGAGCGGCGAGGATAAAGATGAAAGTAAAACTGAAACACCCGCCTGAAACTCGTTCTGGATATCTTCAGATGGGCTCTTAACCCCCTTGTCTGCAACCCTAGCCATTGCTCTAATAAGCGCGGTTCCACCTCCCGCAACCACACCTTCTTCAATAGCGGCCTTTGTCGCCTCCACAGCGTCCTCTATCTTTAGCTTCTTGTATTTCATATCGGCTTCAGTGGCGGCGCCAACCTTTATGACCGCAACTCCACCGGAAAGCTTACCAAGTCTCTCTTGTAATTTTTCTTTATCGAAAGACGACTCGGTGGCGGCAATCTGAGTCTTTATCTGCGCAACACGAGCCTCGATGTTTGCCTTCTTCCCCTTACCGCCCACGATTGTTGTCATATCCTTAGTAGAAACAACCTTTCTTGCCCTGCCGAGCATATCCATAGTCGCATTCTCAAGCTTCAATCCGACGTCTTCAGAAATAACTTTTCCTCCTGTCATGACAGCAATATCCTCGAGCATTTCTTTTCTTCTCTCACCGAATCCGGGGGCCTTGACCGCGAGCGCGCTGAACGATCCCCTAATTTTATTTACAACCAAGGTAGACAAAGCATCACCATCAACATCTTCCGCTATTATCACCAATTCTTTTCTACCCATACCGGCCATTTTTTCCAAAAGCGGTAAAATTTCTTTTATTGAAGATATTTTTTTATCGGTGAGAAGGACCATAGCATCCTCATATTCGGCCTCCATCCTCTCGGTGTTCGTGACCATATACATAGACACATATCCCTTTTCAAACTGCATTCCCTCTACCACCTCGGACTCGACACCGAATCCCTGAGATTCTTCGACAGTTACAACTCCGTCCTTTCCGACCTTATCTATGGCATCGGTGATTATCTCTCCAAACTCGGATGATTCCGCGGATATTGTGGCAACCTGAACGATCTCGTTTCTGTTCTTTATCGGTTTCGCCATTTTTACAAGCTCTTCAACAACGGCTTTTGTGGCGTATTCAATTCCCGTGCGCACACCCATGGCGTTGACACCTAGTGCAATTCTTTTAAATCCCTCATCTATGATCGCTTGGGTCAACACAACGGCTGTAGTAGTCCCATCTCCTGCCATGTCGTTCGCCTTACCTGCGACATCTTTCACAATCTCCGCTCCCATATTCTCGATCTTATCCCCAAGAACAATCTCCTTTGCGATAGACACACCGTCGTTAGTAATTATCGGCGCGCCATATCCCTTGTCTATCACGGCGTTCTTGCCCTTAGGACCGATGGTAATCTTTACGGCATTAGCCACCTTGTCTACGCCATGCCTTAGGGCCTGCCTCGCTTCATTGTTGAAAATTATTTGTTTGGCCATATGTTATGAATTAAAAATTATGAATAAAGAATCAAGAGAAAAATATCTGGATTGCCGCGGCTCGGTCAAGACACCTCGCCTCGCAATGACGGGAAACCGGGATTTTATTCTACTATCGCTAATATATTACTTTCACTTAAAATAAAATATTCCTTACCGTCCACTTTAATTTCATCGGGGCCATATTTGGCAAAAATAATCTTGTCTCCGACTTTGACCGACATGGGAATACGCTTCCCGTCGTCGTTCATCTTGCCCGGGCCGACTGCCACGACTGTGCCTCTTTCTGCGCGCTCCTTATCTACAGTTTCTGGTATGAAAATACCGCTCTTTGTCTCTTTGCCCCTCTCGTTTTCTCCTATCGCCTCCACGACGACACGATCATGAAGCGGCTGTATAGCGATTTTTTTACTCATAGATATATATTTAGAGCTAATAATGTTGATAATTATGGCCCCATTATAGGCTTTTAGCCTTCTTAGTCAATGATGAGGCCTAATAACGTCGGTTGCTTTTTGCTTGTATTTGTAGCTCTTTTGTGCTACTATTAACAACAATATGGAAACAATAATAACATTTCTTCCTTGGATACAAATTGCCCTTTCAGCATTGCTAATCGGTGTCATTTTGATACAACAGAGCGAAGCCGGAATAAGCGGTAATATGGGAGGCGGTCAGCACAGAACAAAAAGGGGTCTTGAAAAAGGCATCTTCATTGGAACAATTGTAATAGCTATTCTATTCGCCGCTTCCGCTCTTCTTGCTATCGCATACTCGAGCTTCTAACAAAACTAGTCGCGCCAAACACAATCGGCGAGATTATTCTGTTTATAATTTTTAATGAAAGAAAAGATATCTATTCTTCTCAAGAAAGAATTTAATATCCCTATTCCGGGTTTTTTGCGACACGAAAAACTTAAATTCATATTTCAGGACCTACCTAAAAAAGACGAGCTTTTGGTCGCAACTAAAACTTTTTCTAAAAAAGAAAGATTATTCTTCTGGACCTTCGCATTTTTATTTTGTAGCACGGGGGCGTTTTTGCTTTGGGATATAAATAAAGACTTAATGATCGAGAGGCCTGTAAAAGGCGGGGAAATCGTAGAAGGAGTCGCGGACATGCCGAGATTCATAAATCCCCTTCTCGCCACAGGAATGGCTGATGCCGATATCACATCTCTCGTATATTCCGGGCTACTTAGGCCGGGGCCTAACGGAGAATATATAAACGACCTCGCAGAGAGCTATACCGTTTCGAAAGACGGTCTCGTATATAATTTCAAGATAAGAGAAAACGCCACATGGCACGACGGCAAGCCGGTAACGGCGGACGACGTGCTATTCACAATCCAAAAAGCGAAAGATGTGGTATTAAGAAGCCCAAAGAGAGCAAGCTGGGAGGGCGTCACGGCTCTGGTCATATCCGAAAAAGAGATCCAGATGACGTTGAAACAGCCGTTCCAGTCTTTCCTCGAGAACGCTACCATGGGTATTTTGCCAAAACACAAATGGAACAATATCGACTCAGACAAATTTGCCCTCAGTTATCTCAATATGAGAGCTATCGGCTCCGGGCCATATAAAGTTAAAACGATATCCAAGAGAACGACCGATGATATGCCTGAATACATAGAACTCATTCCTTTCAGAGAATTTGCGCTAGGAGAACCAAAAATAAGCAAAATCACGATTCACTTCTATCAAAATCAAGAGGAGCTATATACGGCCTACAAAAAAGGCACTGTTACCAGCATGAGCTCCCCTTCTCCTAAGTTTGTTGAAGAATTGAAAAATAGCAAAACAAACATAATACAATCGAGCCTTCCTAGAATATATGCCATATTCTTCAACCCCAACGAATCAAAACTTTTGGCCGACAAAGAGGTAAGGCGCGCCCTTGATATGGCCATAGATAAAAAGGGCATAATCGACAACGTCCTTCTTGGATATGGGACAATCATAAAAGGACCGATACCTCCGGACTCTTTAGGGTTTACAGAGACTAATAACGCCGAAGCCAGCACAACCCCGGCGACAAAAATAGCTGAGGCGCAAAAGATATTAGCCAAACTCGGCTGGAAGAAAAATGAAAAGACAGGAATCCTTGAGAAAAAAATCTCAAAAAAGGAAACTCAAGTATTCGAAGTCTCTATATCAACGACCGATTTCACCGAGCTTAAGACAGCCGCAGGAATGGTAAAGGCTGACTGGGAGAAATTGGGTGCTAAAGTAAATTTACAGATATTCGAAAAAGGAGACTTGGATCGAAACGTGATAGAGCCGAGAAAATACGACTCCCTCTTCTTTGGAGAAATTGTAGGGCGTGATTTGGATTTATTCTCTTTTTGGCACTCTTCTCAGAAAAAAAATCCGGGGGTTAATGTTTCAATGTATTCGAATACCAAAGTTGATAAGATATTAGAATCGTTGAAAGCGGAGCGTGATAATGCAAAAAAAATTAAGCTATTAAAAAATTTCCAAACAGAGATAGATAAAGATATACCGGCATCATTTATATATTCACCTAATTTTATATATCTACTTCCAAAAGAAGTTAAAAATGTTAACATTTTGCCTCCGGTAATCGCATCGGATAGGTTCTTAAATGTCTACGAGTGGTACATAAATACAGAAAAAATCTGGAAAATATTCCAATAAAAAATATTTTTAAAAAATTATAAAAGCAGGACAACGTCAAAAGTCCTAGCAAAGTCTCATCGCAAAAAGCGATAATCATCCCAAAAAAGGGATAAATAATTCTAATTAATAAATGATAAATTTTCACGGAAGGAATGGAGGCGCTTCTTCGTCCCCAAATAGAGCAAGAAGGCCGGCCCCACGGAGATCACCGGAGCGTGGATTCGTGAGCGGAACGAAGCGTTTTGGCCAAAAACCAAATGAAATATCGGCCTCAGGACCGATAAAAAAGTCGTTCCGCCAGACGAGTCAAGGCCACAGAAGCTACCAAAAGAAAAACATGGTCGAACCGAAAGCCACACCTAAGGCCTATGATGACACAATCAGAATAATCCCGTTGGGAGGGGTAGAAGAAATAGGGAAAAATATGACGGTCGTCGAATATAAGGGCGACATTGTCATCGTGGACATGGGTTTTCAATTTCCGGGTGAAGAAGCCCCGGGAGTAGATTATATAATTCCCGATACTACATACCTCAACAATAAAAAGAAAAATATTAAGGGTGTATTTATTACGCACGGACACTTAGACCACATAGGCGGAATCCCTTATATCATGGACAGAATCGGCAATCCGACGATATATACCCGATTGCTCACCTCCCTGCTCATCAAAAAAAGGCAAGATGAGTTTCCTCATTTCGAACCATTAAACTTGCGAATTGTAGAGACGGCAAAAACAATGCGGATAAGCGACAACATGACGATAAGGTTCTTTAACGTTACGCACACTATCCCCGACTCAATGGGCGTTATCATAGAAACTCCTCACGGGAACATTGTCTTCACGGGCGACATAAAGGTTGACCATGAGAATGGTGAGCCGCTTCCGCACGAAGTTGAAACATTCACAAAACTCGGCAATGAAAACAACTTGGTCCTGCTTTCCGATTCTACAAACGTAGAAAAACCGGGCTGGTCATTCTCGGAAAAAATGGTGCACGAAAACCTAAAGAATATAATCAGGGACGTGAAGGGAAGACTTATAATCGGAACATTCTCATCCCTTCTGGAGCGTATTATGTTTATCATAAAAACCTCCGAGGAGATGGGCAAAAAAGTCGTTATCAGAGGGAAGAGTATGAAGAACAACATCGCGATTGCGATGGAAATGAAACTTCTAAAGATAAATCCGACAACCATAATTCCACCGGAAGAAATCGACAACTACCCAGTGGACAAAATAGTGGTCTTGGCCACCGGAGCTCAAGGAGACGAGATGGCGGCGCTCATGAGAATGTCTCAGAAAAAGGATAAATACATTAAGCTGAACAAATCAGACGTCGTATTGCTTTCATCTTCTATTATTCCCGGCAACGAAAAAAGCGTTCAGAAACTGAAAGATAACCTTTCAAGACAAGGTGCGACTATCATTCACTACAGAATAGCCGATGTCCACTCATCCGGACATGCGAACTATGATGAAACTCTCTGGGTCCACAAAATGATCAAGCCAAAGTATTTCATACCGATACACGGGCATCATTTTATGCTTCGCGTTCACGGGGAAATAGCGAAAATTGCAGGCACACCGGAGGCCAATATTGTTATTCCCGACAACGGAATGATAATTGAGATAGGAGACAAAGGAAACAGCATAAAAGTGTCAAAAGAGTCGGCTCCCGCCGGTGTGGTAATGGTTGACGGTTTGGGGAATGGAGACGTAAGCGACGTCGTAATAAGAGACAGGCAGATACTTGCCGAAGACGGAATGTTCGTAATAATCGCCGTCATTGATATGAAAACCGGAAAGATAAGGCAATCGCCGGATATAATCTCGAGAGGTTTTATTTATCTAAAAGAGTCTCAGGATCTTCTTAAGGATGTGAGAGGTCTCGCCAAAAGAACGATAGAAAGTTTAGCTGTAGATATGCACCCCATAAATCTTGATTATGTTAAAAATAATTTGCGAGAAAAAATAGGCAAGTATCTTATGCAAAATACAGGGAAGAGACCGATAATATTGCCGGTTCTGCTGGAACTATAATAAAGAAAAAGCCGGGACTTATTCCCGGCTTTTCTTTATATTATGTTAAAATTAAAGCATGACATTAAAAGAAAAAAGGTGGATGCTGTTTTTTATATATTTTACGACCTTTCTGACCTCTATCGGGTATGCCTTTATAATTTATATAAATTCGTCATTTCTGCAGAAATTCGTAAGTAGCGAATATATTGGAGCGCTATACGGGGTAAGTTCTCTTGTAACGCTTATCATTCTAACAAGAATATCATACGCGCTAAAAAAGATCGGGCACTTCAAAGTAATGCTCGGGATAATCACGCTTGAAACATTGTCCGTCTTTTGTTCGGCCATACTCGATATGTATTCTTTTTCCGGTATCACGACCGACTATTTGCGATTGTCTTTATTTGTTATACTCGCCTTTTTAATATTTAACACGACGGCGATATTACTCAGATTTTCCTTAGATATTTATCTGGAAAAATACTCAAAGAACAGAGAAACCGGTAAAGCTCGCGGGATCTTCCTCACGACGATGAACCTGGCGATAGCAGTGTCTCCGTATATGGTCGGGAAAATTCTAACGAATGGAGATTTTTGGAGGGTCTATCTGGTCGCATCGGCTATATTCTTGCCGGCGATTATTATAACAGGCACAAAACTACGCAAGGTTAGAGATGTGGAATACCACGACACCAAATTCACAATAGGGCTCAAGAAAGTCTGGAAAAACAAAAATATACGTTCTATATTTATGACGAATTTCCTGCTTGAATTTTTCTATTCGTGGATGACTATCTATACTCCGATATACCTTTTCAAGATAATGGGGTTCTCCTGGGAGAACATAGGAACAATGTTCAGCCTCATGCTCACTTCTTTTGTTATTCTTCAGTTGCCTCTCGGAAAAATTGCGGACAAATATCTCGGAGAAAAAGAGATACTCACCGCGGGGCTCATCATTACGGGCCTCTCTACATCGTATCTCGCTTTTATAGAAAAGCCGGAATTCATCGTATGGACAGCGGCCCTATTTATGACAAGGGTTGGCGCCGCCGCGATAGAAATAATGAACGAGACCTACTTCTTCAAAAAAGTATCTCCCGAGGATTCAGATGTGATAGGTTTTTTTAGAAACGCATCCCCCCTCGCATACATAATCGGCCCGATGACGGCTTCTGTTCTCATTTATTTTATAGACTTCAAATACATCTTCGCAATTTTAGGAGTTATTATGCTCGTTGGCATAAGATATAGCCTCGCGATAAAAGACACTCTCTAGGCGGAGCCGAGTCGACATTTTTTGTTTAAGCTGTTTCTGAGCGAACAATACTTACATTTTTCATCTTCACACCTCCTATCCCAAAAATCCAGATTTAATATTTCCTCGGATACCTTTTTAATAAGTTCCCTCAAGCCGGAGACATCTTCGGAATTTATGTCTATGCGTTCCTTCCTGTATGCTCCCTTTGGGTCAGGCATTATAAAATCTATCTCCCCTGTTACCGCATGATATTTGGCGTTATCATAATTATCTAAAAGTAGTCTATAAAATAATAGCTGCCTCTTCATATCCCCATCAGAATTCTTCGTCTTGCCCTCTATCTCGTTCCTGCTTTTTATTTTACCGGTCTTATAATCCACAACATTTACGTTATTGGCCGCATCAAGTATCTCTATTTTATCTATCTTGCCGGTTAGCGTTACCGGTATACCGGGAAGAACAATGTGAACCTTGAATTCATTTAAGATCTCTATATTCCAATCTTTTATATATTTTTTGTAGTAACCCCTTAACGCCTCTTTGCCTCTTTTCAATGTCTCCTTCAAGTCTTCGTCAGACAAAGGTTCTTCTTTCAAATATTTTTCAAATATCTGAAGCAATTTTTGAACGCCGATATCATCGTCTTCTTTTAATTTATCGAAGAAGTCTTTCAGAGCATAATGTATCGCGTTTCCGAACATCAAAAACTTATCGGGAGCTTCCGGAATTCTTATCAGGTTGCGGTAAAAATAACTCCACGGACATTCTAAATAATTATTTAAGGCGGTCACAGAAAATCCCTGTGACAAAAATATTTCATTTAGGAATTTCTTATCATCGGCGCTTGTCCCGCGATTAACCTTCGGCTCAAAACTTTTTACAAGCACGTCCTTGGCTAATTCCGGAGAAGAAACTTCGTCTTTCAGGTCTAAAAATTGCGGGTCAATCTCCTCGATAAACTGTGAAGGCAACAACAACTTGCCCTCTTTATCTTTTTTTGAATAACTCAAAAAGATATCTTTCTTGGCGCGCGTAAGAGCCACGTAGAACAATCGTCTTTCGTCATCGTTGCCGCCGTCAGTACTCGCGCCGAGCGGTAGTTTAAAATGTTTTTTTGTGCGCCTATTTCCCCAGTGACCGTCATATAAGCCCAAAATATATACGTGATCGAACTCTAGCCCCTTGGACCTATGCGCCGTCATAAGATGAACCGCATCCATGCCGGATCTCTCTCCACCAGCCGACCTCAAAAGCCGGCGGCCCTTGGCGGCCTCCAAGAAATCCATA
>JAKLHJ010000019.1 GCA_022710205.1 Patescibacteria group bacterium
GGGCCGAAAACTTCAGTTCCCTCTCCAAACCTTATGTCACTTTCAGTAATTACAGAAAACTTACCTAAAGATGGTTTTGCGACCTCAACTTCTATCGTCCTTGCAGAGTCCGGGTCGGAAGATAATGTGCCCGTGGATGTTATTTTAACTCTAGTCGAACCAATTAAGGGAGGAGTAATCTGCAAAGAGAAACTACCTATTGTATTTCCGTTCTTATCCTTAAAATCGTGAATATATGGACCGCTAAGCGTGGTTCCGTCCGTATAATCAGTCGAGGTAGATGTCAGGTGCCATCTATAATATTCTATTCCCGCCTCGGCTATTTGGAACGAGAGTTCTCTGTTAAATTCTCTCCTGCTAGACCTCAAACTACTCGCGCTCCACGCCACCAAAGAGGATATTAGGATAGAGGAAAGGCCGGCCAGCACCAAAAGCTGGACTAATATTGCTCCCCCGGTCAAATAACGCTTCGCTCTATTTTTGTTAAAAACATGATTCATAATTGGTTATAGATTCTCCTTCAGATTCCTCAAAGAAACCTGGCTCGAGATACTGTAGGGTGTAGTCGTTCCCTGATTTTCTATAATAATTGGAATATTGACCTTAACGAGCCTAATCAGCGGTATGTCTACCGGGAAAACGAGGGCTCCATTCTCGCCGGTATATTCGGTCCCGTGATAAGTAAAAATACTTGCTGTTGGATCAACTTTCCTCACCAGTGTCTTTATTCTTTCGGAGTTAATGTCGTATGTTAGAGGAGCGCCGGACGGGTAAACGACCCCGACCTTAAAGAGATCTCCGTCCAAAAAATATCTGAGCCTCTCCGGATTGCCGTCCCCGTTCGTGTCGCTATAAAAAGTTATGGAATTTTCCAGAGCCGAGCTTATGGGATAACTCCCGACACTTGAATAATTCATCGCGCGAAGCTCGGAAATAAGCTGTCTCAACACAGTGCGAGCATCACCCTCCGCCATTAGGCTTCTTTGCAGATATTCGCTTGAAGAAAACATACTATTCTGAAAATTTGCGATAGCGAGACCCATAAAAGCAATAAATGCCATGCCGAACAATAACTCGATCAAAGTAAGCCCCTTTTTTGTATTCTTAATTCTTAATTCTTGATTCATAATTCTTTTTGTACTATTTGAGAGACATCAACACAACTTTTTCTTGCCAAGCACCGCCGACAGACACAGGCAGAGCCAGAATGCTATTATAGCCCTCCTTAACAACATCTAACTCGTAATCTCCCAGCGACAACCCGTCAAAAAATACCTGTCCGGAAGGAACGCAATCGGAAGTGAATCCGAAGGACACATTAGAGATATTAGGTGTCGAAGCTACGTCATCTGTGTGAAGAAAAACTTTGTATCTTATATACCTGCGCCCTTCGTGAGAAGCACCGAGCGCCTCACCCGAAGAAGTAAAATATGTATTTCCCGTGCCGTCAGGTCCTACATAATTCCAGGTGGATTTATCATTGTTCGTCGCTATTTGGAACTTAACGCTGTCGGGACCGGAAGCTGTAGGCTCGTCTATCGGCAACCAATTTAAATTATAAAAATTACCCTCAGATCCCGTATCAAAGGTGGAAGACTCGAGTGTGCCGTCGGTCTCATATTCACCGAGTGTGCTAGATAACACAATTTCCCCCTCAGAAGAGGCTGTGTTTACGTTTGAAGAAGAATAATATTTTGTTTCGTCATACAAATCCGCCTGCCCTGCGCCGCCCTGCCAGTCACTTTGTGCTTTTGAACCGCGACCGGTCGTCAAGACCACAGATGTTCCATTTTTTCTAAGGGTCACCTCCGCCCCGGAGACAGATAAGCCGGTGCCGGAATCCTTTAAGGAAATTAGCAGGCCGTTAAGATTTTTGGGCGCAACAATTATTTTTAAGTCCTGCGTTGTGTCCGGCAAGAGAGAAACCGGAACCATAGAAAGGGTGCCGGCCATTGCGTGCGTGCTTGTAAGCGTATTCGGGATAGAGACAGAATAGGTGTCCCATTCTAAATTGTCTATTGTTTTCGTAGCATCCGCGCCCGTTGTATAATCGGCGCTAAATTTATAAACATCCGGATTGGTCCCTATGAGTTTTGAGCCGACCAGACGGAAATTAATATTAGGGGTAGACGTGCAGGTAGAGGTAACTGTGGACACATTCAAGGCGCTTAATTTGTCTATCGAAAAACTTATTTGAGTAACTTGTTTTGAAGCGACGGTGGCATCCGGCTTTGTCGGATTGGGATTAGCGGCTAATCTGGGCGTATATGTCATATCAGAAGAATAACCGTCTTTAGATACCGAAATTTTATATTTTTGGTTAGATGAAATAACGTCTACAAGTTGCAAGGCGCCTGATATGCCCGTCACGTCGCTCATATTAACTTGTGGTGTTACATAACTATTTACGATATTGACCACAGCACCGGGAACAGGCTGTCCCAAAGCGTCAAAAACATTCACGAACAAAGCTCCGTTATTAGATGAGGTTTCAAGGCTCTTCGGCGCCACATTAGTAGTTAAAATAATCGGAGGAAAATTTTTGCATGTTCCGCAAGACACCTCAACCTCGGCAAGTTTATAATCGGCGGGAGCGACATCGTTTGGATTGCCGCCCAAAGTCCCGTCAAAGGAGTCGTCTTTATTTCTTATCGTTGTTTTTATAATAAAAGTCGCCGCATCTTTTATTATTGTTTTCTCGGGATCTAAAATGCCGTTTGGGATACCGCCGACCACCCCCACACTGCTATATGGTAAATTCCTGATTATTTCTATCTGTTCATTGGCCAGAAGCGTCGCCGACACTTTCAACCGAGAATTTCTGGCGGAGCCGATGAGCACGTAATATGCCTCCAAAATGCTGCTGACAACCACGGCAAAAACAAATATGCCCACAAGGGCCTCTATTAGTGTGAAACCTGATTGTTTATTTCTCTTCATATTTTGCTTAACACCACCACACGGAGCCTTCAACGAAGTTGTGCCAAAGATAAAGTCCTCTTTAGACGTTTCCACTCAACGCATAGATCGGCTGTACCATTGAAATAGCAAAGAATCCTACGGCCAGACCGATGAAAAGCATCAAAACAGGTTCTATGATAGTAGACATATCTTTTGTAAGAGCATCTACCTCTCCCTCGTAAAATACCGCAACGTTCATAAGCATCGCGGGGAGGTTTCCCGTCTCCTCTCCTACTTCCGCCATTTCACCCATCAATATAGGGAAAAGTTTCTCTTCCTCTTTGAAAAAATCCGACATCGAACCGCCCTTCTGTATCTTTTCAGCGGCATGCGTCAGCGCTTCTTTATAATAATAATTTTGGACAACTTCAGTAGTTATCTCAAGCGATTTAACAATTGTTACTCCGGAAGACACCAGGGACGAAATAGTTCTCGCGGCGGAGGCGGAATTTATTTGTTTAACAACAGAAGAAACAACGGGGAGCCTTAAAAAAATATAATCTACCGTCCTCTGCCCCCTCTTTGAATTGAATCCGTAATAGATTAGCGAGGACAATAAGGCAAGCAACATTATCGCCGCCAAATAATGATTCAGGAGAAAATTACTGCTGTTTACTACAAGTTGCGTGGAATAAGGGAGCTTCGCTCCAAATTCGGCAAAACTTTTGGTCAAATTAGGAACCACATAAACAAGCATGAGCGCACCGATTATTATCATTGCGACAAAAATTATCGCCGGATATACCATGGCGCCCGAAACCTTTTTTCTTATCACATAAACTTTATCTAACTGTTCGCTTACTATTTTCAGGGAAGCCGGTAAACTTCCCGACTCCTCTCCCGCGGCGATCATCGCGACGAACAAAGAAGAAAAAACGTTTGGAAATTTTGACGTGGCCTGGCTAAGACTTCTTCCCGACTCAACGTCTTCAAGAATAGATTTTAGAATTCTTTTTAATTTAACATTATCCGTCTGCTTGTGTAGAACAGAAAGCGCCCTAGACAAAGATAATCCTGCGGAAAGCATCGAGCTCAAATTCCTGGCAAACATTATCTTCTCGTGCAGTTTTATACGCACAAACAGTTCATTGAAAAAAGCAAAATCATATTTAACTTTTGTCTGTGCGGGCTTGATTGAAACGGGAATAAATCCTTCCGAAACTAATTCGCGAGAAAGCTGAAAACGGTCAGAGCCCTCTCTGATCCCTTCAACGATCTCCCCACTGGCTTTTCTCGCCTTAAATTCAAATTTACTCATTTGCCACTCTCAGCACTTCCTCAACGCTAGTCAAACCTTGCGCGGCCTTATAAATACCGTCTTCGAAAAGCGTAAGCATGCCTTCTTTTCTCGCCTGATCCTCTATTTCATCCGCCGTCGTATCCTTTATAATCATATTTCTTATAGCCGGCGTCACCATGAGTATTTCGTGTATTGCCACTCTGCCCGCATATCCGGAAGGAAATTCTTCCGACTGTTTTGGTTTTACAAAACTTATTTTCTCCCAAGTAGCTTCTTTTGGAACAAGATTTTCTTCTTTAAGCACAGAGATAACTTTATTCATGTCCGCTTTTTTCTCCAGCGCCTTTATTTCCGTAGCGGTCAAAAAATATTTTTCAGCATTCCCCGCAATCTTTCTGACAAGCCTCTGCGCGACTACTAAATTCAGGGTAGAAACAAGAAGAAACGGCTCCCCTCCCATATCCTTAAATCGCGGTATGGCTCCGGCCGCGGAATTTGTGTGAAGTGTAGAAAGAACAAGGTGACCGGTAAGCGCGGCGTTTATGGCAAGACCCGAAGTCTCCTTGTCTCTTATCTCTCCGACCATTATCACATTCGGATCTTGTCGCAAAAGAGCGCGAAGTCCCGATGCAAACGTCAGACCGATTTCCGGTTTTACTTGAGTCTGATTTACTCTCGCCATTTGATATTCAACCGGGTCTTCTATGGTGGAGATATTGACCTCAGGTGTATTTAAAATATCTATAATCGTATAAAGTGTCGTTGTCTTTCCGGAGCCGGTCGGACCTGTCACGAGTATCATTCCCGTAGTCTGCTTCATGGCGTTATGAACCCTCTCAAGCCCCTCTCCGTGGAAACCTAAGGCCTCAAGAGTGAAGCCCTTATTGCTTTCCGGAAGTAAACGAATAACTATCTTCTCGCCGAACGATGTCGGCAAAATAGAAACACGAAAAGATACTTTTGACTCAGCTCCTCCGAATGAATCAACCTTGAATCTACCATCTTGAGGAAGCCTCTTTTCATCAAGCCTTAGGTTGGAAAGAACCTTAATCCTGGCCGTAATACCGGAAGCCACTTCCGGAGGAAGAGTCATCGCATCGTGCAAAATACCGTCTATTCTATATCTGACCAGAAGTCGATCCTCAAACGGCTCCATATGTATATCTGAAGCCTGTTGTGTAAAAGCGTGCGAAAGAAGGGAGTCAACAATCCTAACAATAGGAACATCCTCGGCCAATTTCTTCAATTCTCCGGCGTCAGGCTCGCCCTCCTCCCCCTCGCTAACGTATGTCGCGCCTATAACCTTGGCCTCGCTACTTATAATATCCCCAAACTCCGCCTTTAGGCTCTTTTGATAGTTCAAAAGTGCGGACTTAATGGATTCTTTATCTGTAAGTCTTGGTAAGATTTTGAGACCAACCCTCTTCTTTATGAACTCGATAGCGCGAAGGTCATTCGGATCAAGCATGGCGACTTCGAGCTCTTTTTCGGTTTTTCTGAAGGCAACAATATTGTGTTTTCTGGCAATAGGCTCCGGAATTGCAGACAGAACCGCAAAATCGATCTTTTGATCTTTTAAGTTAACAACGGGTATGCCCAAAATATGCCCCTTAATGAGATTGTAATCCGCTTCTGTTATTTTCCCGCTAGATACCAAATACTCTCCCAGGTCTTCTCCTTTTTTCTCCGCCTCCAATTCGGCATTTTCCAGCTCTTTTTTGGACACCAAACCGGAATCCAAAATAAAATCTTTTAATACTTTTGGTTCAATAAACATAATTTGGGATTATCTAAATATTATATCACACATCATCATGAGTAAGCTGTGGAAATACACAGGTAAAATACTTTGATATATAAGGGTAATTTTTTAATTTTGACTTTAGCGAAAAGGGTAGTATTATAGAAAAAGTCAAAAAAAATTATAAAAATAATCTTTTTAAAAAATGAAAAAGATTTTCGTCGTATTGGCGGTCGCGCTTCTCGCACCGATCGCAGTCGTAAGAGCTGAAACAGTAGATGGCACAACAGCCTCCCCTGTTACGGCAAAACCTGCCGTTGTAAAGCTTGAAGAAAGAGTTAAAAAAGTAGAGCAGAAGGCCGAAGACAAAAAGGCAAAAATTGCCGACAAGCTTGAGGCCAAGCAAGACAAAATCGACGGGAAAGCCTCTACAACAAAAGAAAGAATTGAGAAAAAAATTGAGGTCAAAAAAGAAGCCAATAAAGTAAAAGCCCTTGAGCTCGCCAAAAGAGCCGAGAGAAAGATAACAGCCGCCATACAGAGAATAGAGCTCCTTGCGAACAGAGTTACAGACAGATTGAACATTCTCGCAGACAAGGGAGTTGTAAAAGCGGATACAAAAAAGGAAGTAGAAGCCAAATTGGCTGAAGCCAAAACACTTATCGCAGATGCGAAAGACTCAGCATCTAAGATTTCAGTCTCTGCAGACGCTGCGATTGCCAGCTCTTCGCCAAAAGAGGCCCTGAAAGACACGAAGGAGGCCGCAAAAAAGGCTGAGGATGCGGTAAAAGAAGCCCATGCAAAAGTAGTTGAGGCCGTCACTCTCATAAAGGCTTCCGGAGAAAAGAACGCCGAAAACGCGACAACAACTCCAAACAAATAAGGCTTTATAAAATCAAATAAATATTTAAAAAATGAAAAGATATAATAAAGGAAATGCCGGCCCACTCGTCGCCTCTGTGATCATTGTCTTGGTTCTCTTGGTAAGCTCCTATTATGCTCTTAAGGAGAGGCCTCTTAAGCCGGAAGCCCCTATCGATAGCGACATAAAGGCATTAGAAACCCAGAGCACTTCCACGGAGATGACAGACATTGAAGCGGACCTAAATGCCACGAACCTTAATGATTTGGGATTAGATTTAGAAACCGCAGAAGCCGAACTCTAAAAAATCTAATAAAAATGAAAAACACCCGAGACTTCGGGTGTTTTTGTTTGTCTGCCGATAAATAAATTTTTACCGGGCAATGGTTCAGGGCTCTTCGTCCGGATCGTCGATGTCGTCCCACTCGTCAGGATCTTCGAAATACTCGTCGTCCAAGTCAATACCCCCTTTTTTAATTTGAAACTAAGGAACTATTTACTACAACCTGCCATCGCAAAAACAAAAAGTCAACCCCGCGTTATGGTTCAATAGCTTGGAAACATAATGCCGGCTTGCTTAGATACCAAATATATGATATTAAGAATAGTCCGCGATTAACATAAAAAGGCGGAAAAACAATCAAAATGATAGAAGGAACCATAAAAAAACTGGAGAATTCAGAGATAGAAATCATCGGCTCTATTAGCGCTGAAAAATTCGAATCTTATAAGCAGAAAGCCATAAAAGATATCGGCGAACATATCAATTTAGACGGCTTCAGAAAAGGACACATTCCCGAGGATGTTCTAATTAAAGAAGTTGGAGAAATGACAATTCTTGAGGAGATGGCGGAAGCCGCCCTAAGAGATGCTTATCCAAAATTTATTATAGAAAACAAAATAGAAGCAATCGGCAGACCAAATATCTCTATTACAAAGATTGCGAAGAATAACCCCCTTGAGTTCAAAATAGTAACAGCGGTAATGCCTGTTATAGGAGACACGAATCACAAGAACGTCGCAAAATCTGTTTGGGGTGAGCTATCAAAAGAAAAATTGGACGTCACAGATAAGGAGGTTGAAGACGTGGTCATGGAGATAAGAAAAGCTAGAGCGAAAAAAGACGACGGTCACAAATGCGAAGACGAGCACTGCAAAGAAAATCATGATAAAGAAAAGAACCCGCCTACGAAGGCAGAAGAGGCTCCTCTGCCGGAACTTAACGACGAATTTGTAAAATCAATCGGTAATTTCACCGGCGTAGAAGATTTCAAAGAAAAAATAAAAAAGAATATAGGAATTGAAAAAGAGAGCGCTCAAAAAGAAAAAGCCAGAACTCAAATACTCGACAAAATAATCGAAAAAACAAAATTTACTATTCCTGAAGTCCTAATAAAAGGTGAGACAAATCAGATTCTTCACGAATTAAGAGGCAAAATAGAACAACTCGGACTAGATTTTGAAGAATATCTGAAACAGACAAAGAAAACCGAAGAAGACGTAAGAAAAGAGGCCAAGGAGCCGGCTGAAAAAAGAGTTAAATATAAGCTTATTTTGAAAGCCATCGCAAAGGAGGAAAATATCCAGATTCCGCAGGAGGAGGTTATGAAAGAAGTTGAAAATCTTCTAAAATATTACGAAGGGGCAGATATGGAATCAGCCAAATCATATGTAGAGGATACAATGATAAACGAAAAGGTTTTTGAGTTGTTAGAGAGCAACAAGTAAAATATAGAAAGTAGAAGAATATAACCGGCAACATCTTCAAATGTCATCCCCGCGGAGGCGGAGATCCAGAGGATATTGATGGATGCCCGTTTTCACGGGAATGGAGCAAAACAAACAACTCAATTCGTAATTATTAATTGCTAATTCATAATTAAAATGCTTATACCAACAGTAATAGAAAAAACACACGCCGGAGAGAGAGCATATGATATTTATTCTCGCCTTCTCAAAGACAGAATAATCTTTTTGGCGGGACCGATAGATGACGATCTTGCGAATATCATAATCGCTCAGCTCCTCTTCCTTGAGTCAGAAGACCCAAATAAGGATATTAGCTTGTACATAAATTCACCGGGAGGCTCAGTGACGTCAACAATGGCAATATTAGACACAATGAATAACATCAAGCCGGATGTCGCCACTATCTGTGTCGGTCTCGCCGCTTCAGGAGCCGCGGTAGCCTTGTCTGCCGGAAAGAAAGGAAAAAGATTTGCTCTTCCAAACTCTGAGGTAATGATCCACCAAGTTATGGGTGGCGCCGAAGGTCAGGCTTCAGATATTGAGATCTCAGCCAAGCACATCCTTAGAATGAAGGAGAACCTTAACAAAATTCTTTCAAAGAACACAGGAAAGCCTGTGGCTCAAATAGAGAAAGACACAGACCGAGATAACTTTATGACGGCCGAAGAAGCCAAGAAATACGGTCTTATCGACGAGATATTAAAACCAAAGACAAACAGTAGGGCTAACTAAAGCAAAGATAAAACCGCTCCGAGAAAATCGGGGCGGTTTTGATTTTTAAGGAGAAAATCATCGACTCTTTTCGATCAACGACCTGAGTGTTTTTGCGAAATCTTGGATTTCTTCCAGGTTTCCTCGTTCAATGGCACATTTATTGATATCGAACTTAACAATACTCAAATGAGATTTAAACAGCTGGTCCAGAAGCTGACGCACCTCATGGCAAGCACTCCGCCTCTCGAGTTTATGAGAATTTATCTTGTTCCACTCTTCGGCTGTATCAGCGAAAATTTTGCATTCACACGCCCAACACCAGTAGTCGTGAGACAGTCCACGGTTTCTGTATGTCGGGAAAGTGTCACAGATCTCACACTTATCTACGTGCTTATCCTCTTCTCTCATCGGGAGCCACCTTTCTTGTTGCCATTAATCCGCTTAAGGGCTTTTTCAATCAAATCCATTTCACCGCTAGTAATGTCACGCGGAGGACAAGTGAGCCGAACAAGGGCGCTGAGCTCCGAAGCGGTAAACTCGGAGAGCGGAATATTTCTTACCTTATCTTCGAGCTTCCACTGACGATGTCTTCTCTCATTGGCAGCTTGCATTCCTGGATGGTCCATACTATCCCCTCTTTTCTTTCTTTGAGGCCATAAACATAAAATGAAAAAGAGATCCTTGCAATCTAGACATTCTTTCCGCTCTTCAGACACAGAAAATCTCCTTTCTTTTCTAATTTCCTCTCAATTTTGTCAAAAAACAATTACAACGGTGATTCTACACAAAATTCCTTCAGTTGCAACATCGTCGTCCAAATTAAACCGCCTCGGGAAACCGGGGCGGTTTTGTTAAAGGAGGGCTATTTACCGCATGTGGGGCATTTATCGAACTCTTTTCCGCAAGTAGGACATTTCTTGTCTTTCAAAATCGAAGAAAGTTTAATACCGTGGGAATATTCATAAGACTTAATAGCATATTGTGTGGCCCTGCGAAGTATGCATTTACAATAGTAATATCCTTTCTTGGAACAAATGTCGCAATTGGTTCTAGACATTTCTATTGCCCCTCCTTCTTCTTTGTAATCGACAGAAGCAAGTTCTCTAGTTTTTTCATGAGATTAAACTGCTCATCGGTAATATCAATCCAAGAAAAATTTAGAGAAATTGCAGGGCCAGCACTACCGGAAAATTCACTGATGAGTTTTTCAAGCTTCCTGCGAAATTCAAAGCGTTCAGACTTGATCCGAATGGTCTTGTTCCAGTCCTCGCGGTTTTTAGAAGTAAAACCACATCGACAAGAATAGAATTTGGTTCATTCGGTTTCCGTAAATTTAGGATGTTCTCCGCAAGAACGGCACTTATTTACCCATTTTTCTCTTTCCCTTTCCTCGTCGGCCTCGTAGCAAGAGTCATAATATCCCATCCGAACCCCTCCTTAATTTATTTAACCCGCCGAAATTTCTTAACGCTCAGTGACCATATCGTGCTGAAAAACTTTATGGTTTTTCAACATGACCCAAAACCAAAATAGTTCCTACGGAAATTTTTGCGGGCAAGTTTTCAATGAACTAGTGAGACTCTAAATTTAATAAAAATAAAATATTCAAACTAGTCTAAAATAATTGACTCAAACGTAGGTGAGCAATTAAAAAACCGCCCCCGAAAGAGCGGTTATAAATATTCAATTGTTACACCAGGTATTCAAAAGTTTTCCGTTTGGGAACAAAGTCAACTTTTGTCCTGTCTTATACAACTCGTGATGCTCCTCGCCGAGGACACGGATAACGAAACTATTCGTGCTATTTTCAACGGCAAAGCGACAAATTTTTTCCATTTCTTCTTTGGAGGGGGCGAGCAATTCATCAACCTTATCGTCTTCATTTCTCACCGGCCAAGCGGACACATTGTCGAATCCGATATCTTTAAGCTGGCTGACGAGATTCATGAAGCTCTCGAGAGAGCCAACGGAATTTTTACTCAAAACAACGTTGGCCCGGGCCGAGATACCGACGTTATGGATCCTCGACACGATAGTCCTCAGGCTGGGATAGCTAGGGACTCCATATATTTTCGCGTTCTCTTTTTCGTCCGCACTATGCACAGTTATATAGACCGACGAAAGCCCCCACAAAGACCAATCCGAAAGATACGTTTTAACAAAATCTTCATCCTCGCCGATCCTTATTCCGTTTGAATAAAGATTGATCTTGTTGTACTTAAGCTGATCTGATTTGAGAAAATCAACCAACTCAAGAAGACGGGTCACAGACTTTGGCGAAAGCGTGGGTTCACCGCTACTACTTATCGACAAAGAGCGAGCGCCTTTGTAATGGCAAGATTCCAAGATCTTATAAATGTCACCATCGCTTAGATTTTTGTTAATAACTCCGTCTTCATCGGGAGCATATTTTCTGTGGATCAATCCGGCACAATGCTTGCAATTTCCATTGCATTTTCCGGTGCCGATAAACACCGAAACACTTTTGACGTTTCCGGTGATTTCTATTTCATGCATAACGCACCCTCACGAATCCAAGAATAAGCGACGGTTCCATCCTGAAAGACGACCAATTGACGGACAAAATCCTTAGCGGGATCGTGCCTCGTCACATAATCGGTCAAACGAAGAATATTCCCCTTCCAATCGAAGACACCACCGCCCCAAGCATGCCCGTGACACAGCTTGGTGTTTTTCCAGAGCCAGTAACGGATGGACGCGAGTCCAAACCACGACGGAGTGAAACTATTTTTAGTGCCGTCAGGATTACCAACCGGCCAAGACGTGATATTGTCGACACCAAAAAATTTCACGAGAGTGCTGACAGCTTCCTCGTATTTCACCGCGTTGTCAACTTCGCCCTTACGGAGAAGCAGGGTGCAACGCACGCCGACACCGTGACGGCGAATATTATTGAAAATATCATTGAAGTCAGGATAACTCTCAAGACCGTAGGCTTCGGCCTGCTTCTTTCTGTCGACCGAGTGAATTGAGATCGCAACGTTCGTAAGTCCGAGATTTTTCCATAATGGAAGCCACTTGTCACAGAAAGCGCTATCGCCGAACAGAATTCCGTTTGTAAAAAGATTAACGTTAGGGAAATAAGCTCCCTGTTTAGCGCACTTATCATAGACCTCGAGCGCCTTAGTGACCGCTTCCGGATCGCAAGTAGGCTCGCCACTGCTTGTTAAGGAAAGTGACCAACCGCCATAACGAGCCGAAAGCTTGATAGCTGATTCCAAATTTTTCCAATAAATAGGATTATCAGAGGCCTGAGGACGGAGATACTTCCCCGCGCAAAAAGCACAATTACCATTACACGCGCTAGAGCCAACGAGAGCGGAGACGCTGTAGATCTTCTCGATACAAGCCACAAAAACCCCTCCTTTTTAAACCCGCCGAAATTTCTTAACGCTCAGTGACCATATAATGCTGAAAAACTTTATGGTTTCTCAACGTGACCCAAAACCAAAATAGTTCCTATGGAAATTTTTGCGGGCAAGTTTTCAATGAACTTTACTTTAAAATATTTTATCAACCATAAACCCACAAACTAGTCTAATGTGTTTGACTCAAAATATGTTGAGTGATAAACCTATCATATGCACGAAATTCAAGAGCAAATATTGAAACAGCTCACGCTTTCAGATAAATCAAGATATTCTGCCATAAAACCGCCCAAGATTGGCGGTAACAACTTTGCATATCACCTAAAAGAGGTCATCAAGGATGGTCTCGTGAAAAAAGAGGGGCTTTTTTATAAACTCACCACAAAAGGAGAACGGCTGGCCGACACAATAAGCCTAAAGACCTTCGCAAAAAGAGCGCAACCAAAAATAGTCACGATGCTTTGCCTAAAAAACAAAGCAGATGAAATATTGTTATTCAAAAGAGACAAACAACCTTTCATAGGAAAATGTTCCCTCCCCTACGGAAAAATACACCTAGGGGAACGAGTGGAAGAAGCCGCAAAAAGAGAGGCGGAGGAAAAAACGGGAATAAATATTGGTAAGTTAAAACATGCAGGTGATGTATATTTAGCAATATATAAAGAAAACGACTTGGTATCGCACATGCTTTGTCACGTTTTTACAGGCAACACAGGTTCGGCGAAACCCAAAGAAAATTGCCGTTTTGAGAAGATTTCGACCATAAAATCGTCTAATCTTGTGCCCGGAACGCTTGATATAATCAGACTTACAGAAAATAATAAGGAGAAATTCTTCAAAGAGATCTTCGTAGAGGAATAAAGACCCCAAAAAAGAGTCTTTTTGCTAGGTCCGTTTTCTAATCAATAGCTTGGAAACACTTTGATGTTAAAAACTGTATTGGCGCCTGCAAATTAATTCCAAAATGC
>JAKLHJ010000002.1:0-15798 GCA_022710205.1 Patescibacteria group bacterium
CTTTTTATGAGGGTTTCCGCGGTTTTTTCACCTATCCCCTTTATTCCTATAATATTGTCTGAAGGATCTCCTCTAAGGCCCTTGTAATCAGCCATAAACCGTGGACCAAAGCCGAATCTTTCCTCAATCCCCTTTTCATCATAAATAATGGTGTCTTTTATACCTTTGTGAAGGGTATAAACAACAACCTTATCGTCTTCTATGAGCTGAGTTGTATCCAAATCTCCCGAGGCGATAACCACCTGAAGATCTTTTTCCTTTTTTGCAGTCTCGGCGATGGTGCCTATCATATCGTCCGCCTCAAATCCCCCCTTTTCATATATAGGAATATTGAACGCTTCAAAAATTTCTCTTGAGCGAATTATTTGGTCTATGAGCGCGTCATCCGCCTTCTTTCTCCCCGCCTTATATGCATCATAAAGTTTCTTTCTGAATGTCGGCTCAGGAAGATCGTAACAAGCGGCGATATAATCGGGTTTCAATTCACCGATTATTTTAATAAGCATCATTGAGAGGCCATAAAGACCTCCTGTCGGAACCCCTTTCGAAGTCGTAAAATCCGGAATGGCGTGATAGGCGCGATGAAGTATCGCATGCACATCGAGAAGCACTAATCTTTTCGGATATTTTTTTAATGTGTGAGATTCCATAGCTAGTATTCTATACTTTATTACTAAAAAATTCACCCGCCTAAATTTTGTAATAAAAAACTAAGAATACAGCTCGCTATGAGTACCTAGAGCGATAAAAATAACAAGATCTTTATTAACTTCTTTATAGACAGCCCTGATATCTCCGGTAATGTTTATACTTCTGTAATTATCGTATTTACCGTGGAGAGGGTGATTATTGAGTAATGGATGATTCGGGTCTTTTGTAAAGAGAATAAATCTTTCATCAAACTTATCCCATATCTTTTTGAGATTCTTGTGCTGTTTAATGAACCTTTTGTGAAATTGGATTCGCATAAATATTCACTATGATCGCAAATATTTAAGAGCATCCTCTGCTTTACTAAACACAGGAGAAAGCCCCTTCCCTTCCGCGATGTCCATCTCCGCCTCGGCAATAATTGTCTTTAACATGGGAGACGGCCTATATGAAGCTGAAATATGGATCTCTTTATCCATAATGAACTGACGGAGAAAAGCATTGATTATAGTGCCTAGCGGCATACCCAGTTCCGCCGCAACTTTAGAGGCTTTTTCTTTGATCGTTTTGTCCGTTTTAATATTTATGAGTGTTTTTGTATTCATTACCAAAGTATATACTTTGGTATATAGGATGTCAAATTATAGAATATTCCCCGTATACCAGTCATTGCGAGCGGAGCGCGACAATCTAGGGATTATTCATCTTAAATCCGGATTGCTTCACCTTGCTCGCAATGACCAAATTTAAACCTTTATTTGACTACGGACTTTCGGGCCTTAAACCCCTTCTATCCCCCTCTTTTCCGGGTCGATGAATTCAAAAACGAGTTTTTTGTGGCCTTTCGGCAAAAGCGGTTCTATTTTCTCCGGCCATTCCACAAAAACAATATTTCCTTTCTCTTTTATAAGATTATTCCAGCCAATCCTTGTTATTTCTTCCGGCTTCAGGAGGCGGTAAGCATCTATGTGGACCAAATTCTTCAAATTTTTATGTCCTTTAAGTTCATATCTCTTCTGTATAACGAAAGTCGGGCTCACGATCTTGTCTTTAATGCCGAAATATTTGGCGACACCCTGAACGAATGATGTTTTTCCGGAACCGAGGTCGCCGGAAAGTGCTACAACTATCGCGCCATCACTCTCCCCCTCCTTATCGACAGCCATGCTTAAAGAGGCCGCGAAATCTCGCGCCGCGTCGTGTGTTTCCTGTAAATTTTTCGTTATTTTTTTCACAAAAATGATATTACCATTAAAAAAGGTGTTGCACAAAGAAATTTTTTATACTCTGTTGATAAAAAATTTGTAACTACCATTGAAAAAAGTAGAATAAGCGTATAAGAACCCGAAAAGAACCCCGGAGAAATAGGAGACGGTTTAGATGGGGTATAAAAAATAAATTAAAGTAGCATCGCTAGGTCTTCGAGGTAATATTAATTTAATTTCACGGGGTAAATGCCAACATTTGACGACACACAAAGCTTAAAGAAACTGGAGGAGACGAAGATCCGCGAAGCGGAAGATCTCGCTCAGATACTTTCCGGAAAATACGGCATTCCTTATCTTGACCTCAGCACGGTTTCTATAAACACAGACGCCCTCAGGCTCATAGAAGAAAGCGTGGCCAAAGAGGCTAAAATAGCGGGCTTTCAGATGACGGGCAAAAAAGTCAGCATTTTGGTCTTTTCCCCGAACAATCCCGCACTTGATGAGGCATTAAACGACCTTAAGGAACGAGGGTACTCCCCTGTGTTATATATGGGTTCAGAAAGAAGCCTAGAAAGAGCGTGGGGAAGATACAAAGAGATCTCGCAGGCGGTTGAGACCAAGGCCGGCCTCGTAGATATCTCTCCGGAACTTCTGGCGGAAGTCCTTGCGAAGACAAAAGCCGTTGCTGATGTTAAAAATCAGATAAAGGAACTTACCGCCGGCAACAAAAGCCAAGGTGTTTCTAGAATACTTGAGATCGTTATCGCCGGAGCGCTTGCAACAAAAGCTTCAGATATTCACCTTGAGCCTCAAGAAGAGTTCGTAAGGCTCAGATACAGACTAGACGGAATGCTCCACGATGTTGATTTCTTCGATCATAATGTCTACAAACTCATCGTATCAAGAATCAAACTCATTTCCGCGCTGAAGCTTAATGTAAAGAAGAGCTCTCAGGACGGAAGATTCACGATTGTCGCGGAAGATAGAGATATCGAGGTTAGAACCTCTGTCTTGCCGGGTGTTTATGGTGAGACAATCGTTATGAGGCTTCTTGATCCAAACTCCATCTCTGTAAATCTTGAAGATATGGGAATAGAGGAAAAGCTCCTTAAAGTATTTTTGGATGAAATAAAAAAGCCAAACGGCCTTATTCTCACGACAGGACCTACCGGTTCCGGAAAAACGACAACCCTTTACGCCTTTTTGAGAAAAGTTAACGATTCTGAAACAAAAATCATCACAATAGAGGATCCTGTTGAATATCACATGAAGGGTCTTTCACAGACACAAGTTAGCGAAGATTCCGGTTATACATTCTTGGAAGGACTCAGGTCCGCTCTTAGACAAGACCCTGATATTATAATGGTGGGAGAAATCAGAGACCCCGAAACAGCCAAAATTGCCATAAATTCCGCTCTTACGGGACACTTGGTATTCTCCACCCTTCACACAAACGACGCCGCCGGTGCCATACCTAGATTGGTAGATCTTGGTGTTAACCCAAAGATTATCAGCTCGGCCCTTACGTTAACCATAGCCCAAAGATTGGTAAGAAAATTATGCCCGGAGTGCAAAAAAGCGACTACCCCGAAAGAGGAAGACGCAAAAATGATAGAAAATGTTTCCAAATTGATCAAAGAAAAGAGACCGGATATCGCTGTTCCGGACGGTAAGCAAGTCTGGGTAGCCGGAGAAGGCTGTGAATTTTGTAATGGTGTCGGCTACAAAGGCAGAACCGGAGTATTTGAAGCCATTATCGTAGACGCGGACGTCAGCCGAGTTATTACCGGAGAAGTGAACGCCAGGGACATAAAGATCGCATCACACAAACAAGGAATATTGGACATGAGAGAGCACGGGATACTTAAAGTTTTACAGGGAATGACCTCGATAGAAGAGTTGGAGAGAGTGGTAGAGCTAAGGTTGGCGGAAGAGCTGTATTAGGAAACGCAAAGAGTAAAACGAAAAATGCAAAACAATAAAAAAGATGATTAATTCAAAATTTTAAGTTGTTATTTTACGCTTTTCGTTTTTAGATTTTCGCTAGTTGGTTCTTTTATAGATAAATAAAAAAATAACCACTCAGTATAAACTAAGTAGTTATTTTCATAGAGCATTTAATTCTCTAAGCAATTCTTTTGATGATTCATCAAAAGTTAGATTTTTTTGAAGGATGGTCCCAGCGATTTCACTCTAAGGTGAAGACCAGGGCGTCCTCCGCAAAAAACCATTTAAACCCGTAAGTTTTATTGCTTGGAGAGCTAAATCCTCTATAATTGTCTCAAGGTCGCGTTTGTCGCGCCAAAGACAATTGATACCATACATAACTTCCTTTGTAAATAAACTTAACTCAACTAAAACAAGTCTAGCATAAAAGAAAAAATATGTCAAGTGCCCCCCTTCCAAACGATATGGAACTAGAAGACACCTCATCCCAAAAAAACGAGGTTTTTCTTGATAAAACCCTCCGTCCGGATAGGTGGGATGACTATGTAGGACAAGAGAAAATTAAGGAAAATTTGAAGATTCTTTTGTCTGCCGCCAAAGAGAGAAAACAGCCTCCCGAACACCTGCTGTTCTATGGCCCTCCGGGTCTCGGAAAGACGACCTTGGCCCACCTTATTTCCAAAGAGAACAATTCTCAGATAAAGATAACTTCCGGTCCTGCGATAGAAAAAGTCGGAGACCTCGCATCTCTCCTTACAAACCTCTCGGCCGGCGATATTTTATTTATAGATGAGATACATAGGCTCAACAAGCTCATTGAGGAGGTGCTTTATCCTGCGATGGAGTCCGGAATGCTGAACATAATCATAGGCAAAGGCCCTTCCGCCAGAACCATACAGCTTGAGCTTCCTCCATTTACGCTAATCGCGGCTACCACAAAAATAGCGTTGCTATCCTCTCCCCTTCGTTCGCGCTTTTCGGGTGGAACTTTCCGTCTTGAGTTTTATACCGACGAAGAAATAGAAAGAATAATAGAGCGTTCATCAAAGATCCTCGGAGTTTCTATAAATAAAGATGCCGCAAAAGAGATCTCAAGAAGAAGCCGTTTTACGCCTAGAATAGCCAATCATCTTTTAAAGAGGTGCCGCGACTACGCTCAAGTAAAACAGCAGGAATTGGATAAAAAAAGCGTCGGTGAGGCCTTGGATCTACTCGGAATTGACCATGCGGGATTAAATATAATAGACAGAAAAATAATAGAAACGATAATAAATAAATTCGGAGGCGGACCGGTAGGACTCGGCACGATAGGAGCGGCAATTTCAGAGGAGGTAGGGACAATAGAAGAGGTCAACGAACCTTATCTTATTCAATTAGGCTTCCTCGAGAGAACTCCGCGAGGTCGCGGGGCTACACCAAAGGCATACAAACACCTTAATATCCCGCCACCGCAGGATAATTAAAAATTACGAATTACCAATTACGAATTGTAATGAAAGATAATATTATTCAGAAAAAGAATTACGAATTTGCTTTAAAGATAATAAAATTATATAAAACACTAATAGAAAGAAATAAAGAATACACTATTCATAATTAATCTATGTCCGGACATAATAAGTGGTCAAAAATAAAGAATAAAAAGGGCGCGGAAGATGCAAAAAAAAGCAAGGTTTTTGCGATGCTCGCAAAAAAGATAACGGTTGAATCAAGGCTCGCAAAGGGTGACAAAAACTCCCCCTCATTAAGAAAGGCTATAGAAAAAGCGCGAGAAGCGAATATGCCCAATGATAAGATCGACGGCGCAGTGGCGAAGGGAACCGGCGCAGGAGGAGCCGAAATGACTGAAGTCAGATATGAAGCGTATGGACCGGGAGGGACGGCAATCATAATAGAAGGAATAACCGACAACAAAAACAGAATGACACCGGAGATAAAACACATTATCTCGGATAACGGCGGGACTATGGGGGCCGAAGGATCTGTAATCTGGGCATTCGAAAAAGCAGATGGAGAGTGGGTGGCAAAAATGCCGATGGAATTAAGCGATTCGGACAAAACCGCATTAGAGAACCTTCTGGAGAAGATAGACAACCATGAAGATGTAGAAAATATCTACACAAACATTTCTAATCTCTAGTTTCCGTCATTCCCGCGGAGGCGGGAATCTAGTGTCTCGAGAATTAAAAATATGGATTCCCGCCTCCGCGGGAATGACAGCATCATTAATATCTAAAAACCATGAGAGTTATCGGGGTAGATCCGGGCTACGATAAATTTGGTGTCGCTATCTTAGAAAAAAGAAACGGCCAAGATATCCTTATTTTTTCAGATTGCCTTAGATCGTCAGCGAAACTTCCATTTTCGGAGAGACTTTTTACAATCGGATCTGATTTTCAGCATCTGATAGAAAAATTTAAGCCTGATGCGCTTGCCATAGAAAAACTTTTTTTTACAACGAACCAAAAAACAGCTATGGGGGTTTCTGAAATAAAAGGTATCGCTACTTATATAGCAAAAGTAAACGGACTTAAGACTTATGAATACACTCCCCTTCAGGTAAAAATGGCGATGGTCGGATACGGAAAAGCAAACAAGGATCAAGTCTCAAAAATGGTCCCGCTTCTTATAAAAAATTTTTCTGAGTTCAAAAAAAATAAAATAGAAGATGATGAATTTGACGCCTGTGCGATAGCGCTCACCTGTCTTGCGACAGAAAGGGTTGCAAAATAATCCGAACTTTGCTAAAAAGATTTATCTTTAATAAAATAAAAAAAGATAGTATATATTATAAATTTTACTAAGTTTTTGCATAAAGAAATGCCAAAACCAAAGAAAGCACAAAATGAAGAAGGAGGAGCGGAGGTTTATGAAAGCTTTGATGAAAACCTTGATGCCGCCCTTAGCGAAGACGCTCTCGAGGGCATAACAGCTTCAGATGACGACTTTGATCCGGAGACAGCCTTGGGTCTTGATATAGGCTCCGGAAGCGACGGAATATAAAATAATTTGTATATTTAGCGTCGAACTTAGAGTCAAACGTTAAAACAAAAAACACCCCATCGGGGTGTTTTTTAAATTATATTGTAATAGCTGTTTTGAAAAATTTGTCGCCTGATTTTATATTTTCAAAAGCATCTTTCACCGCCCTAGCTATTTGTTTTACCTTCGCTTCGTAATCGTCATCTGCCGAAAGCGGGGCGCCATCGGGCATTCGTATCAAAACATTAGCTTTTTGGTCCTTATCACCTTCTTTTGCCCTCATGGTAATGTCCATTGTCACCACAACGGGCTTTTGTTGTTCTTTACCCTCCTCTTTCTCGAGATCAATTTCAAAGAAAGCATCTACCCCATGCATAATATCGAGCGGTGTTTTTAGCGCGGAATAAAAACGCACATTTTCAGACTTTTTCTTTAGAAACTCCTCCAAAAAATCCTTTATATCACGAACTATCATTTTTTCAGGATTAGCCGGGTTGTGTTTTTCTGTAACATTCTGGATTCTTTTGACGAGATCTATTGACTTATCGTATGGCAAATATCCTTTATCCTTCAATTTTAAAAATTCCTCCGTGGTCAATCCCATTTCTTTGATCGCTGTCATGACCTTTCCTTTTCCTATGCCGCCAAAAACGCCCCACTCAAGTGTTCCTCCGGTTTCTCCACTTCTTCCTTCTGGTGAGAATGCCATAAAAAGATTAGATCAATTTAATAAACCTCTTCTTTCCTATCTTGAGAACCACATTTGTTTTTTCTATTTTGATCTGGAAATCTGATATTTTTTCTCCGTCTATCGTTACAGCGCCCTCTTCTACAAGTCTTCTAAAATCTGATTTTGATTTTACAAAACCGCGAACGACCAAAACATCAGCCAATAAATCTCCGACATTTACCTTTATTTCCTCCATCTCATCCGGGGTCTCCTTCTTCTGGAATGTTTTGACGAATTCTTTTTCAGCTTTTTTGGCCTTACTATCTCCGTAATAGATCCTTGCAATCTCATAGGCAAGTCTCATTTTTATATCTCTAGGATTTTTCCCTCCGGACACTTCCGCTTTCATTTTCTCTATTTCTTCCGCGTCTACATTCGTGCAAAGAACAAAAGCATTCCACATAAGAGAATCTTCCCATGCCATAACCTTGCCATACATCATATTTGCATCGTCTATAAGAGAGAGCATATTCCCCTCTGTCTTGCCCATCTTTGTACCGGAATTATCAGTAAGAAGCTTCATTGTCAGAACAAATTTCTCTTTGTTTTTAAGTTCCTTCAGCAAATTCCTGCCGACAAGCATATTAAATGTCTGATCATTCCCTCCCACCTCTCCGTCTACATCCATAGCCACGCTGTCATAACCCTGCATAAGAGGATACATAAACTCATGAAGGAATATTGGCCTGCCTTCTTTCATTCTGTTCTCGAACATATCTCTTTCGAGCATTTGGCTAACGGTCATTTTTGAAGCCAAATTAAGAACATCTTCAAAATTCATCTTTGCAAGCCATTTTGAATTGTATTTTAGTTCTGCGGGATTATCTCCTTTAAAATTAAGAAATACGGAAGCTTGTTTTTTATACAACTTACAGTTATTCAAAACCTCTTCTCGAGTTAATTGTTTTCTTGTGGCCTTTTTGTCGGTAGGATCGCCTATCATAGCGGTAAAATCACCGATAAGCATAATTATTTTACATCCAAGAGCCTGAAATTCGCTTAATTTTTTCAAAGCTATCGCGTGTCCTAAATGAAGTGTCGGTCCGGTCGGATCAATACCTAGATAAATAGTGAGTTTTTCTCCCCTCTCAAGTTTAGCTCGCAAAAAGTCAGCGGAAGGATAAATATTTTCTACCCCCCGAGTAATTACATCATTAATTTGCTCTTTATTTTCCATATATTCCATTATCTATATTTAACATTTAGATAATATCACACCCGGGCGGGATTAAAAACTAAGTGCTGATCAAATTTTATGGATATTTGTTTCAACAAAAAAAATATCCCCCGTTTGCCGAAGCAGTCTTATTTATCAATGTTTTAATATGGCCAATATATGGCCCAAAACAAAGCCACTTAGGAACCCGTCTACTAAGTGGCTTGTAATTGTTCTATTTTAACTACACCCGACTCTCCGCCCCGTAGGAGGTCAAGACTAAAACGCTTATATCCTTATTTAGAGCCATATATTAAAAACGTGGAATTTTTCAAACTGGTTAAGGGCGAATAAATATGGTATTGTTGTCCTATAATGAAAAAAACAACTAAGGTAATTAGATTTATTAAGAAAGAAATCGAAAGAATCTTAATAGTATCCGCTATATTACTATTTTTAGCGACAGGAGGAGGAATACTCTGGATCGCAAATCTTAAAATCCCCGACTTTGGCTCTTTTGAATCCAGAAAAATTTCTCAGTCAACAAAAATATTTGATAAAACAGGCAAAATTCTTCTTTATGATATTCATCAAGATATAAAAAGAAAGGTTGTTCCTTATGAAGACATTTCAAAGGACATAAAAAACGCCACCGTCGCCATTGAAGATTCAGATTTTTACAACCACTACGGTATCAAGCCGATGGCTATTTTGAGGGCTGTTTTTGTTAATCTCACTTCCGGAAGCAAGGTTCAGGGAGGATCCACAATCACTCAGCAGGTTATAAAAAACTCCATTTTAACTTCAGAAAAAAGCTATACAAGAAAGATAAAAGAATGGATTTTAGCTTTAAAACTAGAGCGAGTAATGGATAAAGAACACATTCTTTCTCTTTATTTAAACGAATCACCTTATGGAGGCACTACTTACGGAGTAGAAGAAGCTTCTCAAAGATTTTTTAACAAATCTGCAAAAGATGTCACCCTAGCCGAAGCCGCTTATTTGGCCGCGCTTCCTCAAGCTCCGACGTTCTACTCCCCTTACGGACAGAATAAGGATAAATTGGACGAGCGAAAAAATCTGGTCTTGAACAGGATGGTTGAATTGAATTTCATATCAAAAGAAGAAGCGGAGAAGGCAAAAAACGAGCAAGTCGTGTTTATCTCAAAAGAAGAAAAAGGAGGCATAAAGGCGCCCCACTTCGTAGAATATGTGAGAAGTTATCTTGAAAACAAATATGGCAAAGAGGTTCTAGAAACAGGGGGACTAAATGTAACAACAACGCTTGATTGGGAGCTACAAAAAGAAGCCGAACAAGTAGTGTCCGATTATGGAAAAATAAACGAGGAACAATTTGGAGCAAAAAATGCCGGAATGATCGGCATTGATCCGAAAACCGGACAAATATTAGTAATGGTGGGTTCGAGAGACTATTTTAATACTGAAAATGACGGAAACTTCAACGTAACTCTCGCACACAGGCAACCCGGTTCCGCTTTCAAACCATTTGTTTACGCTACTGCTTTTAAACAAGGTTACATACCCGACACTGTTCTTTTTGATCTTCCTACGGAATTCCAAACTACCTGCACACCGGAAGGTCTTCCTATATCTTCCGAGGTAGACCCTGCCGATTGTTATATGCCGGAAAACTATGATGGCATATATAGAGGCCCGATAAAACTAAGAGACGCTCTGGCTCAATCTATAAACATTCCGGCCATAAAACTTTTATATTTAGTCGGTATTGAGAACGCTATACAAACAGCAAGAGACCTTGGTATTACCGGCCTCACGGACGCAAATCAATACGGCTTAACCCTTGTTTTGGGGGGCGGAGAGGTCACCCCTCTTGATATAACAAGCGCATATTCTGTTTTTGCAAATGATGGAATAAGAAATCCGGCAACACCGATACTCAAAGTAGTTGACTCATCCGGTTCGATACTTGAAGAATATTCGGACAATGGAGTAAGAGTGTTGGATGAAAATGTTGCCAGACAAATAAACAACGTCCTTTCTGACTTCAATGCAAAACTGCCCGCTTACGGAGAAAATTCTCCTTTGCACTTCTACAACAGAGAGGTTGCTTCAAAGACAGGAACGACAAACGACACGAAAGATGCTTGGGTCGTGGGATATACGCCAAACTTTGCTCTTGGAGTCTGGGTCGGAAACAACGACAACACCCCTATGGTGAAAAAGGTAGCAGGAATGATCACAGCCCCGATGTGGCGAGCTTTCTTTGATAAAGCTTTACTCACGCTACCTGCAGAAAAATTCACAAAACCGGCGGAGATGAACACCGACAGTCTAAAACCTGTCTTAAGAGGAGACTGGAGAGGAGGATTTCCTTACACAATAGACAAAGCCTCCGGAAAATTATCCACGGAATATACCCCTCCGGAAATGAAAGAAATAAAAACGGTTACACAGGTTCACACGATACTTTATTGGTTGAACAAAAAAGACCCTCTTGGTCCTGCGCCTATATATCCACAGCAAGATCCACAGTTTAATTCATGGGAAACTTCAGTAAGGAGGTGGGCGGCCGAGCAAAAAATACAGGAAGAATCAATAAGCGTAATTCCTACAGCCGCAGACGATATTCATGGACCAAATTTTGCTCCAAAAATAAATATTGTTTCTCCGGACCAGAACAGAGAATATCCTCTTAACGAAAAAATAGGTTTATTTTTCACTTCAAGCCCGAGTAAATATCCTATTACTCAAGCCGATTTCTTTATAAATGACACATTTATCGGTTCTTCAAAAAATGCTCCATTTTCATTCTATTTTGTGCCTTCCGATATTCCACAAATAAAGAACGTGAACAATCTTAAAGTGATTATTTACGACTCTGTGAGAAATTCCGGAGAAAACAACTCTATCTTTAAGGTCGCTATTTAATAAAAATTCGCAAAATTAAAAACTACTGCCCCTCCCCTGTCATTCCTCGGCAAGCTCGGAATGACAAAAAATAATCTTTTACTTAATATCACTTATACTTTTGTGGCCGCAAACATTCTGGACAGCATCCAGAATGTTTTTCTTTTTGAGGAAGAGTTCGTTTTTTAGAATAGAATTGTGGGTTTTTACATATGCCACACCGCTTTTGATGGAAACATCCTTTTCGGAGACAATGGCTCCTATTTCGCTCTTTATAGCTTTTGAGACAGCCTCTCTTATCTCAATATTTGGCCTAGAAAAGCGCTTAAATCGTTCTAAAAGTGAAGATAATTGTTGCATATTTAGAATATTGTCTCTTTGCTGTCATTCCCGCGAAGGCGGGAATCTATGTAGATTTAAAAGATGGATTCCCGCCTTCGCGGGAATGACAAAAATAATAACTACTTTCCACTATCCATCTACCCTCTATTTTATCATCGGCATTAGGAGATAGGTAAATGACTCATCTCCTATTCCCTTGATGATTACGGGCCTCTGGTGGCCGTTAAACGCGATACTAACGCTGTCCTCTTTAATAGAATTGAGGCAGTCGAGAATAAATCTGGAATTAAAGCTCATATCAATATCCTCCCCTTCTAAAGTAGCCTCTATTTTAGTGACGCTTTCCCCTTTGTCCTGATTCCTTGAGCTTATTTCAAAGAAACTATCAGAAGGAATTATTTTAAAAGTAACCTGATTAAATTTATCAGAGAAGATCGAAGACAATTTTATAGAATCAACAAGCTCTTGCTTAAGAACAACGACCTCAGTCTTCTTATCTTTAGGAATAATCTGTCTATAATCCGGGAAAATACCCCCGACGACCCTTGAGGTGAAGTAAAAATTAGGTGCAGACACGGACATTTGGTTCTTATTAAACTCTAAAAGAACATTGCCTGTAACATTTTCCATTATCCTCACCAACTCTGTAGCGTTTTTAATAGGAATTATAGAAGAAGAGAAGTCGGAATCCGCTTTTACATCAAATTTCTTTTCGGCTAATCGGGAAGAATCAGTTGAAACAAAATAGAGACTTCCGTTATCCACATAAATATACACACTGGATATTTCCGGTTTTATATCCGAGCCTAAAGCGGCAAAAGAAACGGCTCTTATTCCGGATACGATTTTAGAAGCCTCAACTGTAAGGGATTCTTCCTTTTCAACCCTAGGAATCAAAGGGAATTCGTCGGCGGGGAAACTTTTGATAAGCGTTGAGTTCTTTTTTGTAGATACCGAAAGATTGTTATTTATAGCCTCTAGTTTAACAACATTGTCGCTTTCAAGCATTTGTATAAAACCGGCAAGAATATAGCCGGGAACTGCGACAGATCCCGCCTTTTCAACCTTTGCGGGAACTTTAACTTCTAATCCGATATCAAGATTCGTAGCTTTTAAAATTATTTCCGATCCTTTTGCTTCGATAAGTATTGATTCGAGTATAGGTAATGATAAATTCTTAGCAGAGATCTTTCCTACCTGAAATACAGCTTCTTTTAATTTGTCTTTTATACACTCGGCTTTCATTAAAATAAGAATTATGAATAAAGAATTAGGAATTATGAATAATCCTAGAATTCTTTATTAAACCATTAATAATTTTATGAACTTTTATTGATTGTTCATATACATCGTTGCAAATACTTTTCTCTATATATTTGATATCTCTAGCAATTATAAGCTGGTTTTGAAGTTCTGTGATTGAACCAAGAGATATTGAATAAAAATGGGCTTTATCGTTATATGAATGTCGGCTAAATCCCTCGGCTATATTTGATGTAATAGAAACAGCGCATCTTCTCATTTGACCCACAAGACCGAATAATTCTTCTTTAGGAAATAATTTTGTTAACTCGTAAATTTTTAATACCAAATTATGCCCCTCTTTCCAAGCAATCAAGTCCGTAAAAGATTTTATTTTTTTAGTATCCCCCATTTACTTTTTTAGAGTGTGCTTAATTCTGTATTCTTAATTCTTACTTCTTTTATATATAAATAAATTATTACTATTATTAGTTCTGTTGATATGTTAATAACCGAATTTTATCTTTTGCTTTTAACGTAAAAATAAGTTCGTTCTTGTGCAATACTTTGTGACTCAGAAATTATAATTTTGGGATTAAGTCTGTGGTCAAAAAAGGATAAATACTTTTTCCCAAAATTACCACAACTTTTCTTCCTCTTATCCCCATCTTTTGAACAGTTGTCGCCTATATTTTAGTAGCGGTCTGTGGAAAACTAAACGACTCCGGCGCTAGAAGATATTTTATTTTCAGGACCGAAGAGCAATGATTTAATTTGTTCTATCTCTCTCATTAAATTGTCGCTCTTTTTTATATCTTCTTTTATTTTTTCGCAGGCGTGTATGACAGTTGTGTGGTCTCTGCCTCCGAGCTTCTCCCCTATTTGAGGATATGAAGAATTAAAGTTTTCTCTCAATATATACATTGCTATCTGTCTGGGTTTAACAACCTCCCTTTTTCTTGTTTTTTCGTATAGATGCTTCTCCTCTATATTGTAGAATTCCGCGATTATCCTGACGATATCCTTAATAGATAAGCTCTTTTGTTGTTTTGAATTATTTTTTAGGAGAGTTTTTACATCATTGACGGTCAGCTCCTTATTTTTGAGCTGAGACTGACAAATAACCGCGTTTAATATACCCTCAAGCTCCCTAATGCTCTCCTGGACGCTAGAAGCGATAAAGTCCAGTATTTCCGCGGGCAAAGAATAATTAAGGGTCTTAAGCTTGTGGTTAAGAATAGCCATCTTCGATTCGTATTCCGGCTTTGAAATATCCACTATCATCCCCCCTTCAAACCTGGACCTCAATCTTTCTTCAAGATCTTGAATATATTTTGGCGGCTTATCGGAAGAAAATATTATTTGTTTATTGTTATTGTAGAAATCGTTGAACAGATGGAACATTTCTTCTTGAACCTTATCTTTTTTTGAGAAGAACTGAACGTCGTCAATAATCAAAGCGTCGTATTTTTTGTATTTTTCCTTTGTGATATTTATCGTATTGTTCGTGATGGAGTTAACAATCTCCGTAACGTATCTTTCAGAGGCTAAATAATAGACCTTGGCGTTTGGTTTGCTTTTCTTTATATGGTTTCCTATCGCCTGGATTAGGTGAGTTTTTCCAAGTCCGGTCCCTCCATAAATATAGAGAGGGTTATATGTTGCTCCGGGATTTTTTATTACAGCTTGTGCGGCGGCATATGCTAGTTCATTGAACGGACCGACAATAAAACCATCAAAGATATATCTTGGGTTAAGGTTGTCGTCTCTACTTACATAAGGTTCGTTAAGCCTTAGTTGAGCTGAAGGTATTTTTTGTTCTAGTTCGCCAGCATGCTCCTTTGGAGGTTGGATATCTTTTTGAATAATATATTCCACTCCCCTTGTGTCGGGCAGAGTGTCTCGAAGTGCTTTTAATATAAGTTTGTGATATTTGTTTTGAAGCCAGTCTTTTACAAAAGCGCTAGGAACATTAATGTAAATCGTGCCGTCTTCCTGTTTTGAAATATAAGTATTCTTAAACCAGGTGCTGAAATTTGCCCTCGAGACACCCATTTCTATTTCTAGAAGAGCGTCTTCCCAAATTTTTTTGTGATCAGTCATTGATTAATATCTTACAAAGATAATTATATGCCGAGACTTTGAAAAGGGAACTAGACGTTTCTGTTTATAATAGGTGGATTAGGTGTGGATAACTTCTCACCGGAGAAACCCCGGCCGAAGACACGCCTTAAATCGCCCTGCGGCGATTTTGCTCTGCTCGAAGGGATGGCTTTGCTACAGCAAAGACCATGCCCACCCCTTCTGCGCAAGGTCTTCGGCCTGGGTTTCTCCAGCTCGCTCGTGGTTGGGGTGATGGAAAGGATTATTCGCTCTTTGAGCGAATAATCCTTGCAATTTTATAAAAAACAGTATAATATCTTGGAATGTCAAAGACATATAATCCAAAAAAGAGAAAGCGAGCCAAAACACACGGTTTTTTGGTTAGAAAAGCCACTCCAGGGGGCAAAAAGGTTGTCCAGAGAAGGAGAAGAAAGGGACGAGCTAAATTGACAGTATAATCCCATTTTAATAATTTTAAAGACAAAATTACGGACAAATAGTTCGTAATTTTTTCTTTTTTGGTCCACCAAAATTTTCCGATATTTTTA
>JAKLHJ010000002.1:15808-22496 GCA_022710205.1 Patescibacteria group bacterium
AGGTTAAAATAAAGTTTTTATGTTAATATAAAAATGCTCTTAATATATAGGTGTATTGTGGCATCAGAAAATTTAGGCGGATAAATTATATTCTTTTAATATATGGAGAAAAAGGTAACTAGAAGCGATTTTGATATGATTCTTAAAAAGGGAAAGAATATTTACTCCCCCCTTCTGTCTTTTAAGTATATTTTTTTGGACAATAGCGTTTCCAGCAGATTTTCTTTTGTAATATCCGGCAAAGTGGCCAAGAGGGCCGTGGACAGGAATTTGTTCAAAAGAAGAGGGCGACATATAGTAAGAAAAGTAAAAGATGATATTCAGAAAGGTTTTATCGGAGCTTTTTTCGCCAAGAAGGGCGTAATTAATGTTTCTTTTATTGAAATGGAAAAAGAGGTAAATTCTTTGTTAAAAAGAGCCGGGGTGTTACTATAAAATTAGTCTAAATTAGTTGAAAGTGGGCTTAATTCTTTATTCATAATTCATAATTCTCGTTTTATGTTTTCATTCATTTTTAATATTTTTTATTATCCTCTCTACAACGCCATTATATTTTTGAGCGCCCTTTCCCCTTCTAACGATTTCGGTTTGGCGGTAGTGGCTCTTACTATTCTGGTTAAGTTTTTAATACTTCCACTATCTCATGTTTCTATTCAGACACAGAGAAAACTTAAAGAAATAGAGCCGGAGATCAATAGGATAAAAGAACGTCACAAAGATAAACAAGAAGAGCAGGCAGTTAAGATAATGAACCTCTATAAAGAGCACGGCGTAAATCCTTTTGCCAGTATTCTGCTTCTTTTTATACAGCTTCCGATGTTTATTGCCCTTTATTATATTTTTAGAAATACAATAGACCTCGCTTCTCCCGTTATTTTTTCTTTTAATATCTTGCCCACCACCATAAACACTATGTTTTTGGGAGTTATAGATCTTTCTGTGTCCAATATTTATTTGGCTATTCTTGTCGGACTGACACAGTATATCCAAACAAGTTTATCTCTCCCCGAAATGCCGAAAGAACAGGCCAAAAACCCTACTTTTGCCGATGATTTTGCAAAAAGTATGAATTGGCAGGTTAAATATTTCTTGCCTCTATTTATTATTTTTGTTGCGGCCAAGCTTAACGCCGCCGTCTCCGTTTTTTGGATAACAAGCAATATCTTCAGCATTGTTCACGAGTTTCTGGTAAAAAGAAAGGCCTCCAAGATAAAAGCTTAATAATAGTGGAACTATTACCTCTGTTGTCATCCCCGACCTGATCGGGGATCCATCTATTTTAATGATTAAATATTATATTTATATACTCGCAAGTAAACCATTCGGTACTTTGTATGTTGGAGTGACTAATAATATTGAGAGAAGAGTATATGAGCACAAAAGAAAGGATTTTTCCGGGTTCACTAAGAAGTATGGTGTAAACAAATTAGTATATTATGAAATTACCGATGATATTAATTTTGCAATAAAAAGAGAAAAACAGTTAAAAAAATGGAATAGAGATTGGAAAATTAAATTGATAGAGGATAATAATCCTAAGTGGGAAGATTTGGCTGAGCAGGTATAACTATGGATCCCCGATCAAGTCGGGGATGACATTGGGAGTGGATCTTACGCGAGCCCCATTTTTAATTTAAAGTCGCTATTTCAATCTTAGCGTCCAGATCTTGCTGTCTTTCTTGTTGATGAATGATAAATAGTCTTCATTAGGGCTTAATTTGAGTTCTGTTGCGTCCAAATCATCCGGCTGGCCCTTTGACTCTATTTTTCTTCCGGAGTTAACGTCGAGGTCTATACGATAAATATCGTCATTGAAAGAAATATTTCCCTTATACCATGCATCAGGATATTTTGATCCGACAATAACCTTTGGAACGCCGCAATAAACAACATTTTCATTCGTTCTACTCCAGACGCATTTCTCAGGAAGTGTTTTTACAGGGAATACCTTTGTTCCTCCTGTAGTTTTGTCGAGAATATATGTCATAAAACCGGAACCTGTCGTTTCTGAGTAGATTATTTTTTTACCGCTAACGCTTGTAAGAGCTGTTAATCCAGTAATATCTCCTAACACTTTTTCAAATTTATTGTTTTTAGGCACCGCCGATGAGTAAAGCAGACCGGATACATTATAGGCGGGCTTTGTTAGAAGCATTATTTGGTCCTGTTTTGGCCAAGAAACTTGCCACTCTGATATAGGAGAGCTCCAAATGTTTATTTTTTTATCAAATGGATTGGTTCCGCCGAAGTCTGAAACAGATCCGATAACGGAGTCGCCGTTTTTGATCAAATAAAACAGTTTATTGTTTAAAGGAGAAACAGCTACGTCTATAGTATTTGCCGGAAGAATTGTTCCTCTTAAAGAACCTACAGCTCCTTCGGGAATAGTCATGTCCCCTGTTCCGTCTTCTATCGTTCCGTATATAGTTTGAATATTATTATTTACACTATCTAGTCTTTTTATAATGACAGCAGAGCCGTCTTTATTCCAGACAGAGCTAAATATACCGGTCATTGTGGTATTGGTGACCTTTGTCGGAATATTTTCATCAAAAGCGATCTCTTGTATGTGTCCTGTCCCCTTTTCTATATATCTTATAAATGTCGTCGCAATGCCGTTTCTCGCTTTTTCAATAAAAGTCATCCCTCCTGTTGCAATATCCGCCGTGTTTTTTATTTCTCCGACAAAAGTTTCAACTTGTGTGACGGCTTGATTTGAAGGATTTATTTCCGGAATTACGTTTTGAGAGACTGGTTCATTTTTTGTGGCCGGAGAAGTGACCTCTCCCGATGTCGGGAAAGAAACCCCATTGTTTTGGGTTGTCGTCGTAGTGGTAGGGATCACTGCCGCAGGGACAGGAACTTCAGCCTGTCTAGAAAGGAAAAAGACGGTTAAAACGGCAGCCAAAACGATGACCAGTGATATTACTATTATTAGGATACGATAATTTTTGTTGCTCATATTTTATTGACTTAGTGGTTGTCCGCCCGGACCGACTTCAGTTCCTGCCTCTATGTTGGCACCTGGTGTGGTTTGAGTATTATAAATGTTCGCTTCCGGATTAGTTGTTCCTGGAGTGACGTTTTCAGCCGGATTTGGCGAGCCTGTTCCTCCTACAGCACCTCCTCCTGTGGGCGCGCCTGTTGTTGGTGGGACGCTTTGGGTCGTCGCCGGAGTATTATTTGCTTTACATGATCCGGCGTCACTCATTTCAAAGCTTACAAGATCAGGGTTTATCGTATTAAGTAAAAGGAAAGCCGTTAACGCAATTATTAGACCAGTTATAGCGTTTTCTATCCTGCTCCTTCCCTCTCCTTTTTGTTTTTCGTCCGCCCAGCTAAGGGTGTATTGGAATCCGCCGACGATAAGCATAAGGACAGAGAGCGCTATTGTCAGTCCTACTACCCACCAGTAGAGGCTTCTTAGGTAGGTCATGGGGTCGCTCACTTTTATCATTGTTTGTTGATCGCCCCCAATCGGCTCCAGAAGAGTGTAACTTGCGGCAATGGTAAGAGACGGAAGAATTAAAAGGGAAAGCAGAAATATTATTTTTTGTATTGTTCTTGGTTTCATATTTTAAAATTTAAAACCTGCGGAAGAACTTAAGCTAAATCCACTTGTCGTTTCTTGGAATAATTTTTGCGCATTTTTTATAGATAGTGAAATAGATGAGGTGATGTCTTGTCCCGTTTCGTTCCTAAGAGTGATTATTTTTGGTGTGCCTTCGTTTGGATTGACCCCTTTTCCGTCAACCTTCCAGCTAAACAAAAGATTGTTTCCTTTTGAATATGACGGATAAGAGAAGAAGAAAGGTTCTGCTCTTACGGAGACCTCTTTTCCCTCTAATCCGATAGTTCCTTTAAGCGCCATATTATAATTTGTTCCTTCGGCCGGATTTTCCTTGTAAAAAACTACTTCCGGATCTTCGGGAACGATCTCTATTTTCTTTTCGGCTACGATCGTGCCGCTTTTGTCTGAGGCCAATAAAATTATATTCTCCCCTGCGAGTGGGCTGCCGACGTCTGTATTCAATACATTTTTACCAAAACCGGATAAAAGCACGGCATTTCCTTTTTTCCACTCATATTTTATTTCGCTTGAAGGAATATTTGTCCCGTTCTCCGTTTTAAATTGAGGGATTGCGACTATTTTAACTGAGCTTTTTGAAGCCGCTAGCGCCTTCCCTCTATAAGAAGGAGGGACATATGTATTTGCTTCCCATACCGCATCAATGTCCGCCGGGGTTATTGATATGGCCCTTCCTACTCTCTTGGCGTCATTCTCCGCAACCATCTTTATAGTTATCGGTTTCCCGACCGCCCCTGTCTTAAATGAAAAAGAGTCTTTTCCATTTCCCTCCATTTCCAATTTGTCTCCTACATACCATGAGATTTTTGAACCTGTTAAATCAATAGAGTAGCTTGTGGCTTTTATTGTAACAGAAGAATTTGCCCCCGGGTTCTTAGGGTTTAGCTCAAACATTACATTTCCTCCATAGCTAGGATATAGAGTCGCGGCTAGCCCGAAAGAAGGTAAAAATAGCGCGGTGATTAATATTATTTTGTTTATATTTTTTAACATCTTTTGTTTTTATGATGTTACCTTGCCAACCGTGGCCATTGCGGAGGTTGGATTATTTTTCTGCTCGTAGTTGCTTCTAGCCTTGTAAATAAAAGCTGTCCATGTAGGCAATATCGTGCCGAGAATAGGTATTTCTTCTATTAAAAAACCGACACCGAATGATTTAAAATAACTTAAGTTGCCTATTCCTTTGTCTCTCCATAATAATGCAAAGGTCAGAAATACTATTCCGGCGATTAAATTAAGCAATACTCCCGGAACACCAAATAAAACCTCATCTATTCCAAGCGCCAGCACCCATCCTAGGGCGTCAAAAATAATGGCAACTTGAAAAAGAATAAACCAATCTGTTCTCGTCATTTTTTTCTGTGTATCTTCCATTTTTGAAAAATTCCACCCTCCCCCCAATACCCTAAACTATTCGCTAGCTTTTAACTCCTCTTTTGATCTTTTAATGGCCAGAAGCTGTGATGGGTCTGAAGTTATGATTTGGTCTTCCGTATATGAAGCGATGACCTTGATAGCAACGTGCTTGAGTCCGGCAAAGAATATTCCCTCCCCTACGTTTGATTCTAGGAGCAGATATTTTTCCTCATCTGTTAAGTTAAAAGTCTTTTGAACTATATCAATAGATGCCGTGGACTGCTTAAAGAGTATTTGCATAGATGAGTTTGTGATAATTGGAATTCCATAAGGCGATTCCAAGAAGTCTTTCACGTCTTGTGTAATAGTGGTTAGTCCCAAGAAATATTTTCTCCCTCTTTTTGCAAGGCTCAGCATAAATGAAGCGGTATCGGGAGACTTCATCATCCACCACGCCTCATCGATAATAAGCATTCTCTTTTTGAGCTCCTTCCTGACAGACCCCCAGATATTGTTCATAACGATGTGCATTGCGACAGGTTTGAGCTCGTCTTCCATATCTCTGACGGAGAAAACAACGAATTTTTTGTTTATATCAACGTTTGTGGGTCTGTTAAGGAAGCCGGCCCATGTTCCCTGTGTGTATTTTAGAAGTCTTTGGGCAAGAGACGCCCCTCCTTCCATTCCCGCAAGGACAAGTTCAAGGTCGGAAAGAAGCGGCGGTATGGCTGAAGAAAAGTCGGAGTCTGCGGTAATGTCTTTAAGGGCGTAGGTTTCTCTGATGGCGTTGTCCATTACAGCATCCTCTTCCGGGGTCATTCCTCCCATCATTATTCTGAATAGTCCGACAAGGTTGATGATGTGTGATCTCAAAACGTCCGCTGGCGATTCATCTTCTCTGACGAAAGGCAGGTCGAACGGATTTATGTGGTGTTCAGAAGAAAGGGAGATATTAAAGAACCTACCCCCTACTGCCTCCGCTAGATATTCATATTCTCTTTCAGGGTCAATGATTATTACATCTACATCAAACATAAGAGATCTAAGTATCTCGAGTTTTGTGAAGTATGATTTTCCGGAACCGGACTTGGCGAAGATGACCGAGTTGTAGTTTTCTAGAGAGAATCTATCAAAAATTATCAAACTGGAGTTGTGTCTGTTTACGCCGTAAAGAATTCCTTTGTTTGATGTAAGGTCAAACGATACGAACGGGAAAATGCTGGATAGAGGAGATGAATTTAACTTTGTGTTGACGGCCAGTTTGTCTGAAGCCATAGGCATAACGCTGTCGAACCCTTCTTCCTGTTGGAAAAGCGCCGGTTTAACATATACCAGTCTTGATTCCATTATTGTTTTTATTTCCGCCTCCACCTTATTGAGCTCTTCTTCAGATCCGGCATAGATCGTGAGGTATAATCCGACGTCAAAAACTCTTTCCCTGGCTTGTGACAACTGATCTCTGAGAGCTTCAATGTCCTGATAGGCGGTATCTAGCACAGGGTCTCTGACCAATCCTTTTGTTTCGTTGGCATGTATCTGGCTTTGCACCTCCGCAAGCTTTTTCTGGAGATTCCTAAGCACCATAGAGGTGTCTATCGGATGCACAATGATAGAAATATCAAAAATTTTGATATTTCAAGAAAATTTTCTTCATGGATATATAGGATTGCACACAATGAAGCTGTAAACTTTCTGAAACGCAGAAGCAAGCGCCGCACTGTTTATTGGGAAGATATCACTACA
>JAKLHJ010000020.1 GCA_022710205.1 Patescibacteria group bacterium
AGTAGAAATGGGATTATGGCCTGGACCTGCTCCAACTGGCTACATGAAAGAAAAGCGAACGGATCGGAAGTGCGAAACACTTCTTGATCCAGAGCGTGCCCCAATCATTAAGAAAATGTTTGAGAAAGTTGCGTATGAGCACTGGAGCGGACGAAAGATATACAACTGGCTCAAATTTGACCTCAATATGAGAACCGCCGCAGGAAAGAAACATTTGAGTTTGGGAAATATCTATAAGATTTTAGACAATACTTTCTACTATGGTGTTTTTGAATATCCAAGAAAGTCAGGAAACTGGTATACAGGAAAACATGAAGCGATAGTTACTAAAGAATTATTTGATCTCGTTCAAAGTCAGGTAAAAAGTAATGTGTTGCGAATAGAAAATAAAGAATTTGCCTTCACTAAAATGATGTTCTGTGGATTATGCGGATCTGGTATATCGGCAGACGAGAAATTCAAAAAACTCAAGAACGGTGGTGTTGCAAGATACGTCTATTATGGATGTACTAAAGCGCGCGGGGTGGATTGTAAATGTGGCTATACCGAAGAGAAAGAAGTAATTAAACAGTTCAACGAACTGATTGAAAAGATAAATTTAAATGAAATAGAAGTTAAAGAAAAGATAAAGGCTGACGTTGAACGATTTTCCAAACTACAGAAATTCCTGCTAGGAAACAAGGAGAAAGTCAGCGCTGACAGTATCGATGTTCGAGGCTATGCGAAGTTCGTCCTGAAAGAAGGAAGTGATATTGAAAAACGAGAACTGCTAGGGTGCCTGAAGAGCAGGATTTGCTTGGCGAATAAAAAAATTAGTCTGAAATAATCTACGGAACCAAGGTCATTGTATCTGCTGTGTAGTCAGTTGTTTTTTCTGGTACCTTGGTACCTCTTGTTGCTGTCGTAAAATCATTCTGATTTGCTACTTTACACATTGCGCCCCAGTCACACTGATACTTAAACACTTGAGGAAAGATACCTATAAAACTGAAGTTGGTTCCTTGTGTAGCCTCGTTTGCGACAAGAAAAATAGCGAGAGCTTTTGGTTTTAGATTCTGAATGAAAGTAGCGACTTTCTCGTGTGCAAAAACCTGTTTCCTTCTAACAAAGGCGATAAGTGTCATTCCTGAATAATCCTTTTCACCGAGTTTTCTCTCGATAGATTTTTCAATATCTTCAGTATCATGCTCGCTGATTTCAAAAACTTCCACTTGTAGTTGCTCCATAGTATTGCCCAATCCTTTTACATGAGGAACTAGTTTCATAGCTAAAACATCTGGCGGATCATTTTGGGGAATTTGAATCCACCATTCTACAGGTTCAATTTTTGAATGGCATGTCATGGCAACGGCGCAAACCCATGCCTCCCTTGCTCTCTTGATTTTCTTCTTGTCGCCAGATCTTTCTATATTCGCCCATTCCTGAATAACATAACGAGGAGAAAACCATATTTTGTCGCTATAGGGTCTGTGTGCCATAAATTCATCATACATTTATCAAATACAAAAAGCACTGAAATCAGTGCTTTTTGTATGCATGTCGTGCTATCACGACTTGGCGGAGGGTAGAGGAGTCGAACCTCTAAGGGCTTTCACCCGATAGTTTTCAAGACTATTGCCATACCATTAGGCGAACCCTCCGTGTTTTCTTCAGGCCTTTAGGATACTAGCAGAATGTGGACAAAAATTAAAGAGGTGTGCCTGTCCCGTTAAAAGTTTACAGACTAAAGATGCCTAACTCTTATCGAAGCCGCAGGCGCTTCGCAGACAAACAAAAAACAGACCGCATAATTTTGTCGAACTTTTAATGGGATGTTATAATTTGAACATGTATAACAATGAACCGGAAATTTTAAATCCAATTAGAGGCACAACGGAGATCTCGTGGGAGACGCTAGAACACGAACACATTCCGGTCTCAAATGACTGGTATTGGACCATCGGTCTCGTGGCCGCTATTTCCGCCGTAGCTTCTTTTTACTATGGAAACATAGTTTTTGGAGCATTCTCCATTGTGGCCGGTCTCACGATGATAATGTTTAAAATTAAAGGCCCGGAACACATTAAGGTTCGGTTAACCCCACGAGGAATTATAGTAAAAAACTCTTTATACCCTTACGGAAGAATCGAGTCATTCTGGATATATGAAGACAGCGGTCAGCTGGAGCAGATGAATGAGCTTTCAATAAAATCTGATCGCGCCTTTTTGCCTCAAATAATAATTCCGCTCGGAGACGCCGATGTTGAACTGGTAAAAGATTATCTCTCCAGATATATCAAAGAGGAATATCACGAAAAAACACTCGCAGATGTTGTCTCAGAGTATATAGGCTTCTAAACAATCCTCTCGGCAGGAATCTTCCCCTACGGGGACGGTATAGGTTTCCGATATTTTAGAAATTAAAATTTCTAAAATATAACGGAGAACCTTTTCGATTCCTACACGCAAGGCGCGCAGGCGCCTTGCTCTCAATCCTCTCGGTAGGAATCGAACCTACATCAGAAGCTCCGCAAGCTCCTATTCTATCCATTGAACTACGAGAGGATAATATACACTATAATAAAACAAAAGAATAAGTAAACAAAAACACCCCACTAGGGGTGTTTTTTAAATTTGTTATTTTCCGGAAGCTTTCTTAACGAGCTTGGCCAATCTTGATTTCTTTCTGGCGGCTGTGTTCTTTTTGATAACCCCCTTCTTCATGGCCTTATCGATTGCCTTATAAGCCTCTGACAAGTTCTTCTTGGCGGCATCGAGGTCCTTAGCGGTAACCAATTTTCTAACGTCCTTAATAGAAGATCTCATGGCTCCGGCTCTTCTTTGGTTGAAGACCCTCTTTCTCAAAGAGGCCCTCGCTGCTTTCTTTGCTGACTTTGTTATTGCCATCTAAATAAATTAAGAATTAACAATTACGAATTACGAGTTAAAGTCGTTTTCGTTATTGAAATGATACTACATTAATATCCTGTAAAAAGCAAGGCCACCCCAGGACTCGCAATATTGGCTTGGCTTTGTTATTCTTAACTCATAATTCTTAATTCATAATTCCTTTATTAAATGATTGCTCAAATTGAGGGTAAAATAACGCATATCGGCGATAAATTCTTGATTATAAATGTCTCCGGCCTCGGTTTTAAGGTATTTGTGACAAAAGACCTTCTGTTCCAGTTTGAAAAAGAAGGCGCCAAAAACGTCTCACTTCACACTTATCTCTCTGTAAAAGAGGATGCTCTAGATTTATATGGTTTTGAGAATTTAGAGGACCTTAATTTTTTTGAAAAAATTATTTCGGTCTCGGGCATCGGCCCCAAGAAAGCGCTTGGAATAATGTCTATCGCCCCGGTCCAGACGTTGAAGAAGGCTATCTCATCAAAAGATATTTCTTACCTTACGCAAGTGTCCGGCATCGGCGCCAAAAACGCCGAAAAAATAGTTCTCGAGCTTAGAGACAAAATGAAAGGAGAAGACGGCGATGGAGAATTGCTCAAGGAGGAGTCTGACGTTATTATGGCAATCAAGTCTCTCGGATATACCGCGAACGATGCGAGAAAGGCGCTAAAAAATATACCTGCGGACATAAAAGGGGTTTCGCAAAGAGTTAAATGGGTGTTGAAAGAATTAGGAAAATAATTAGAAGATAGAGAATAGAAAATAGATAATAATTACAGTAGAGAATATGCAAGAAAAACTTGAAAAAATAAAAAAAATGCTTCCGCGAACCATGCTGGAACAGATGAGGCCGCTTTATCATTACGCTCTTTCATACACGGGAAAGTTGGTCTATAATAATCCCTCAAAAGATATTTTTGTAATAGGCGTTACGGGCACAAAAGGAAAATCGTCAACGGCGGAAATATTAAACGCGATACTGGAAGAGGCCGGATACAAGACCGCCATACTCTCTACGGTTAGATTTAAAATAGGCGACGAAACAGAACCAAATCTGATGAAAATGACCATGCCGGGAAGGTTCTTCGTCCAAAAATTCTTGCGCCGGGCGGTAGATAAAAAATGCGACTACGCTATCGTAGAGATGACGTCGGAAGGGGCAAAAAACTACAGACACCGATTCGTAGACATGAACGCGCTCATTTTCACGAATATCTCCCCCGAGCACATTGAGTCGCACGGCTCTTTTGAAAATTATCTCGGCGCGAAGCTTCAAATAGCAAAAAGGCTCGAACATGGTAGCAAGCCAAGCAAGACCATTGTCGTGAATGAGGACGACGATAAGGCCGGAAAATTCCTTGCGATAAATGTGCCGAATAAAATTACATATTCAATAAAAGAAGCAAAACCTTTCACTCTAACAAAAGAAGGATCTGATATTAATTTATTTGGAGTCAGGGTGCAGACAAGCCTGCCGGGAGAATTTAATGTCTACAACATTTTAGCGGCCGCAAAATTCGCGCAGAGCATGGGGGTAAAGACCGAGACCATAAAAAAGGCGATTGAAAAACTAAAAACTATTCCGGGGAGGTTAGAAAAAATAGAGATAAGCCTGGCACACTTGAAATTTGAAGGAAACAAAAAACCCGTCGGCTTAGGAATCTTCCCGAACTTCTCCGTGATTGTTGACTACGCCCACACCGCCGACTCTTTGGAAAAGGTTTACAAAGTATTCAAAAACGAAAGAAAAATCTGCGTATTGGGCTCTTGCGGTGGAGGCAGAGACAAGTGGAAGAGACCTCTCATGGGCGAAGTTGCCGATAAAAATTGCGACGAAATTATTCTTACCGACGAGGACCCTTATGACGATGACATAGAGGAAATAATTCAATGCGTCGCTAGCGGAGTAAAACAGCACAAACCTAAAATTATTTTAGACAGAAGAGAAGCAATAAGAGAAGCATTAAGAACCGCGAAGGAGGGAGATGCCGTAATTATAACCGGCAAGGGCACAGATCCGTTCATAATGGGCCCGAATGGAACCAAAAAAGTTTGGAGCGACAAAAAAGTGGCGGAGGAAGAACTCATTGCGCTGGCGTTAGAAAGAAATTCTAAATCCTAATTTTCGTAATTCGTAATTGATAATTTTTTAATTAATTTTCTATGCCCGAATTACCGGAAGTTACAACTATTGTTTTTGGTCTAAATAAAAAAGTTAAAGGACTGACAATAAGGGACATTTGGACCGACTGGCCAAAGACCATAAAGTCACATTCTTTTACTGAATTTAAAAAAGAGGTCATAGGTAAAAAAATACTCACATCCGAAAGAGTCGGGAAAAATGTCCTAACTCATCTTTCCGGAAACAAAACCATTCTATTTCATATGAAGATGACAGGGCACCTTCTCTACGGAAAATGGAAACTCAAAAAAGAAGGAGACAAAAATATCTGGAAACCAGAAAAGGAGGGCACTCCCCTTTCTGATCCATACAATAGATTCATTCACATTATTTTTTATCTTTCGAACGGCTACGAATTAGCTTTTTCCGATGTAAGAAAATTCGGAAAAATTGTTTTGTTGGAAGAGGGAAAAGAATTTGAATCAAAAGACCTGAAACATCTGGGCCCCGATCCGATGAAAAAAGATTTTAATTTCGCGAAATTCAAAAAGGCGCTATCAAAAAAGAAAGACGGCGCAATCAAACAAATTTTGATGGCACAAGAGATCATCTCCGGTATCGGAAATATCTACTCCGACGAAATACTCTGGCGAGCCGGAATAAACCCAAAAGAACGTTTGAAAAAATTAAACGAAAAAGATCTGAGAAACATATTCACTGCGACAAAAGATATCTTGGGACGATCAATAAAAATGGGAGGAGACTCTATGTCTGATTTCAGAAATATTGAAGGAGAAAAGGGCTCGTATCAAAAATGCCATCTTGTATACAGACAGACGGGAAAAGCCTGCAACAAAAAAGGGTGCAAAGGTATCATCCGCCGGACAAAAGTCGGAGGTAGAAGCGCCCACTTTTGTGAAACGCATCAAGCTTTGAAATAAAACTTTTTGATCGCCATGTTTTCTTGTCATTCCCGCGCAGGCGGGAATCCAGTATGCCTAAAATTAAAAGATGGATTCCCGCCTGCGCGGGAATGACAAAAAGAAGAAGAAACAGAAAAACGGTCAAACGTTCAAAATTCTAAAGACAGTGATTCCGGTAGCCACTGCCACATTAAGAGATTCTTTATCTCCCATCATCGGTATCTCAAGAATATGATCGGACAGTTTTAACAAACTTTTCTTAACACCCGCCACCTCATTGCCGACAATAAGGGCAGTTTTTTTCTTTAACTTAAATTTTTTATAGTCCGTAGAATCCTCGGACTGTTCCAAAGAGACTATTTCAAATCCATCCTTTTTTAATTTATTTACGAGGAGTGAAACAGACGGCGCCTTCTCCCAAGAAACCGTTTCATCGGCCCCTAGCGCCACTTTTTTTATTTCATTATTTATTCTTCCGAATCTATCAAGCGGCGCGGGAGTAATTCCTCCCAAAAATATTTTCTTTATGCCTACGCAATCGGCGATACGAAAAATTGAGCCGACATTAAAATTGCTTCGGATGTCGTCCAGTATCAAATATAATTCTTTGGTTTTATTTTTAGCTTTCATGGGGTAGAATTCACCCTGTTAAGTAAAAATTAATTATGAAAAATAATTAATTTTAGATTTAATTAATATTTAAATGTGATAAGATTTAAGTATTAATTAAATCTTACTAAACAGGGTAAATATGGAAATACTCACAAAATATTTCGGCTTCAAGAAGATATTAAGCATATTCCCCGAATTATACAACTACGCGGGATACTCCCCCCTACTCTTAAGATTGTCTGTAGGGGTAATTTATTTTGGTGACGGACTACAAGATCTAAAAAAGAAAAGTGGCACAAAAATATTTAACACGACCCTCGGGGTGTTAAAAATAATTTCCGGGCTATTTTTGTTCTTCGGACTATATGCTCAACTATGGGCGATTGTCGCCATCTGTCTTTCTATTTTTAATATCTTTCTTTCTGTGGGGGAAGGAAACTGGCAAAAACTAAAATATAATTTTCTCATCCTCACAATAACCGCCTCTCTGATGCTTTCCGGTCCGGGATTATACGCGCTGGACCTGCCGCTTTAAAAAAGTTAAAAAAGACCGCCCCATATGTTAAGGCGGTCTTTTAGCGTTGACAACATTTTGTTACTAGATAGGATTAGATAAGGCAACGTTCTTTGAAATTAACCCTCCTAAATTTTTCACCAACAAAACGACCCTCACTAACAAATACTTAAATAGTTGAATTATAAAAATATCAACTAAATTATAAATATCCGAAAATTTTGGCGGGTAAATAACGCATGGACGGCCGTAAGGTCGCAAGAAAGGGTGGTAATTATGAAGTGGGAAGTTCTCGATCACAAGTCTCCCAATGGAGAAGAACTGGAATGTTTGGATTTTTTGAACAAGAGAGTTATCGGTCAGGATCGCGCCAAAATGGCGATAGTTCGCAACTATATCGCGTGGAAACACGGCGTTAGGAACAAAAACAGGCCTCCCGGAATTTTCATTTTTCTCGGCCCGTCGGGCGTCGGAAAAACATCCCTCGTCGCCGCTCTGGCCGAAATGATCTTCGACAGAAGCGACGCTTTCTTGAAAGTCGACTGCTCGACCTTTCAGGAAAAACATGACGGAGCGAGACTCCTCGGAGCCCCTCCCGGCTATATCGGACATGACGGCGAGCCGGAATTAACTCAAGAAAAATTAGATATCCACGGCGCCGTCAAATTCGGCGCTGAAGAAAAGAAAACCCCGAAGGCACCGAGTAAAGAAGAGATCGCTCAGAAGATCACCGGCATCAAAGATCGTCTTAGAGTCAAAAACGACATGCTTCAAGATATTAATTCCAACATAAATCGACAATACAATCGTCTTAATTTCTCCGTTCTCTCTGAAAAAGAGAGTGCGGAAACCGTCGAATATTTGGCGACTCTCGCTATCAAGAGACGCATCACCCAGAAAGATATTGTCGACTTAGGCGATGAATTCTTGAGGATTATTGACGGCAAGGACGAGCCGGAAAAGATTGAGATTAGAGAAACCATGCCGCCTCCCAGCATTCTTCTTCTCGACGAATTCGAAAAGGCTCACCCTGAAATTACCAAACAATTCCTGCCCATGTTCGACACCGGCATCATGCCGAGAGCGAACGGCAAGAAAATCGATTTCAGAAATTGCTTCATCTTTATGACCTCCAACCTCGGCTCCGATGCGGTGCGAAGGGCGCTTGAAAAAGAAAAAGGTATCGGCTTCGTAACCAGTAGCAGCGAGCCGAAGAAGGAAGAAATAACGAGCCCCAAGGCAATCTACCGTATCGTTATGAGAGAGATTAGGAAAAGCCCTGTTTTCACCCCGGAATTTCTCGGCAGAATCGGCAAGAAAAACATCATCGTTTTTCATTCTCTCGAAAGAGAAATTATTAACCAGATTATCCAGCGGCGCCTCTTAGCGATTCGCGCGGAAATTAACGCCTACATACCCGGCGTCAGAATCTCTTTTAAAAACGAGCTTGTGGAATATATTATGGGCAAGGCGATGGACGCCGAAAACAGAACCCTCGGCGCGCGCCCTGTCGAAACCATCACAACCAAAGAAATTCTCGAGCCTCTCTTCAGTCTCGCAATCAAAGGCGAGGACGGAGGCGTAATCGCGAGAGACGAAGTGATCGTCACAGTCTCTTGCGCCAAAGAAGCCGGCGACGAAAAAGAGGTTATTTTCCTTAGAAACAGAAACCCGGACATCGGTTCCGATTTTCCCGAGGAATATAGACCGAAATCCGATGCGTAATTTATATTTACCCGCCACAGATGTGGCGGGTTTCTTATTGGTGTATAATATAGACAATAGGAATATTTTTTGTTATTGTTTTCTTCGCGTATAGGCGCCCATAGCTCAGCTGGTAGAGCAGTTGCCTTTTAAGCAAATGGTCGCAGGTTCGATTCCTGCTGGGCGCACAAAATAACCACTTCGAATGCGAAAGCATTCGAGTGGTTTTATTTTGCTTGCCCAGCAGGAATCGAAAACCGGAAGCGGGCCCCTTTCTACAAGAAAGGGAGCTGAGGTGGGGCCGCAAGTACTTATGAACAAAGTGAATTAGTAACTTGTGGCCGATTCCTGTGTTCCTTATGTGGGCACTGGTCCTGTAAGGACCGATTCCTTCTTTTTAAATGCAAAGCATTTGGGTGTTTTTGTTTTGTAGCGCTCCAGCAGGAATCGAAGGGCGGAGGCAGGATCCATTCTGCAAGAATGGAAGCCGAGCCGGGGCCGAGAAATTTTTGTGTAACAAAAATATTCGTGGCCGATTCCTGCTCTGACCCCTACTGTCCCCGTAGGGGAAGATTCCTGCTGGGCTTTAGCCCAGTATCTTAATTCCCCCAATAAAAAACCGCCTCCCCGAAGGGCGGCGGTGTTGGGTTCGTTCGAATGTTATTTCGACGAACGTTGCATTTTAGGTTTAGCGGCGGGTCTGGAGCTTCGCGAGGACCTCCCTGACCTCGGGCATGTTGCGCACCTTCTCGACGACGCTCGGGTCGGTCGGGAACATGCACTGCGTGGGCTTGGAACCGTTCTGGTCGAGGTAGACCGCGGCGACCACGGAGTCCTTGTCGAGCTCGTAGCCCGTCTCGGTCTTCAGGACGCGGCGGACGTTGGCCCACCGATCGTCCGTGCCCTTCACGCCGTCGTAGGAGGAGAGGACGAGGATGAGCCCGAGGGGCGTCTCGTTCGCGGCGCCGTTCACGCCGTGGTAGGGCGACTCGTAGACCCCGCCGGAGAACGCCCGGAAGTGCTTGCGCTCCTCCTCGCGCTTCTGCTTCTCCATCTTCTCGGCGCGGCGCTTGTCCTCGAGCTTCTCGAGGAGCAGGCGGTACTTCTTCTTGACCTCGTCGATGGTCTGACCCGGGAGGGCGCGCGCCGACTTCTTGCCGATGGTGACGGTGGTGGTCGACTGCTTGCCGTTCTCGTCAGTCTGCGGGACCTCGAGGACCAGGTGGTCCTTCGTGATCTGCATGACGACCGCGGGCGGGGTGTCCAGGTTGCCGATGACGTATCCCGGGTTGGGATCCACCTGCCGGTAGTCGGGGCTGAAGCCGTGCTTGGCGATGATCGCCTTGCGCTTCTCGTCCGAGACCGGGATCAGGTTCGCGCCGTCGGCCTCGATCTCCGTGCCCGTGAGGTCCTCGATCTGGCGGAGCCGGAACTTCTTGCCGGCCTCGAGCCGCTCGGTGCCCTGCTTCAGGAAGGTGGTGTCGGTGGTGTCGCCCTTGAAGACGACGAACTGCTCGTAGGCCTTCTTCTCGCTCTTCGTGTTGTTGCCGCCCTGGTTCTTGCTCATGGCGTTCCTCCAGTATGAGATGGACCCCGACAAGCTTGCCGAAGTCGCCAATGTTTTAGAACCGCACCCTCAGAAAATTGGGGTGACCTGTATGAGGACCGATGATCGGCCCAGCTAATGTTTGATGACCTTCGTCATCTCTACCAGACGAGCCCCATGAGGGTGATGTCCTCACGCTCGAACTCATCCTGAGTCGGATCGAACTTGTCGCGGCCGTTCTCGTCGAAGCCCTTGGCTTCGAGATACACAGTCGCGACCGCCTCGACCTCCTCCATCAGCCATTCCTGATCCATCGGTTACCTCCCTTCTGTCTTTTGCTTCGGGTGACTACTTCTCGATCCGGGCCAGCATCTCCTTGAGGTGGTCACTCAGAATCTCGCGATCGTCGTCCAATTCTTGTTCGTGGCCCATCATGCCAAACACCCCTTCCGTATATTTATTTTTTTTATAAACCTAAAATATGGAAAAGAACTTCTTAATTAACTTTTGTAAGTATAGCATAGTAGATAGAAAATGTCAAATCCACCCCGCTTTTTAATTAAAAATCGGAATAACATAGCCTAAAATAAGGATATTTTAGGAAAAGTCTAAAGACTGAGAACAAAACCTTCTAACGCTGTATCAAAATCAAAAAAACCGCGCCTGGACTCGTGATAAAGAGAGACTATCTTGCCCAAAATACTCTTAAGCTCCTCTTCTGTGAATTTTTCAGCGTATTTTTTGGTCTTTGAGAGGACAAATGGACTCATTTTAAGCTTCTCGATGGCCCTATCCCCCTTCGATATAGCCTGTTTTGCAAGAAGCATATTCTTCACCTGCCAAGACAACTTCCAAAAAATCTCTTCAGAGCTTAAACCCTCTCTTTCCGCCTTATTCATAAGAACCCAAAGTTTTTTCTTGTCCTTTTCTCCCATCGCATCGGATATAGAAAAAATATTGAACCCCTTTCCCCCCCCTTTGTCGTCCGGAAGTTCAAATTCAAAAACTTTTTCCGCCTTTTTTTTGATCTCCGCAAGTTCCGCCTTCTTCAGGTCGTCTTCAAGAAAAACGAAAACATTATGTGATTCCTTTACAGCCGGAAGATTCTCAAAAATAAAATCTCGCGCCTCTACATTCTTCAAAACCCCGTCTAGCGTGATAAGAAATTTGTCGGAAAAAAGGCTTTGTCCACCGAGGTGCTCCAAAAAGGCCGCTTCGCTGAAGTCATCGTCCGAAATTCTAAAAATATTTGAATGCGGGTTCTTCTTCTGAAAAGAGGAAACGGTTTCCGCCATCTTTTTCCTGCTTTTTGCCGTGTCTTTTCCGTAAAAAAGATAATACATTATATTAGAATTAAGAAGTAAGAATAAAGAATTAAGCACAAACCAAACTTAAATATTTTTCTTTTGCATTTTTCGCTTATCGCTTTACACTTTTTTTATTTCGCTCCAATTTTCTCCCGTATAAGCGTTCACTGAAAGCGGGAGATTTATAGAAACGATATTTTCCATCGCATGTTTTATAGCTCCTACAATATCCGGCAAATCTTTATCATCCTTCACTTCGTAAACAAGCTCGTCGTGAACTTGCAGAAGCAACCTGACTTTATCTTTAGAAAAATTTTGTTCCTTTAATTTACCGTCCACATGGCTCATCGCGAGTTTAATAATATCGGCCGTAGCGGTGCCCTGTATCGGAGCGTTCATCGCCATTCTTTCCGACTCTGATCGAATATACGGCAAATGAGAATTTATCTCCGGAAAATATCTGCGTCTTCCAAAATATGTTGTCGTATAACCTTTTTCGTGTGCCTCTTGTTTAATCCTTTCAAAATATTCTTTTACCTTAGGGAACTTTTCAAAATAATTATTATGGAACGCCTCCGCCTCTTCGAGAGTAGAACCGAGATTTTTCTTAAGAGCCTTCACGCCCATTCCATAGATAATTCCGAAGTTAATCACCTTGGCCTGTCGTCGCATTTCTTTTGTTATTTTGTCTTCCGGAACTCCAAAAACTTTTGAGGCTACGGATGAATGTATATCTTTCCCTTCCCTGAATGTTTTTATAAGCGTTTCGTCGTCAGTGAGATAAGCAAGCACTCTCATTTCGATCTGAGAATAATCAAAAGCGGCCAGCTTATATCCCGGAGAAGCGATTATCGCCCGCCTTATCTCCGAACCCTCCTCTCCCCTCGCCGGAATATTCTGCATATTCGGCTCAGTGGAAGACATTCTGCCTGTCGTTGTGCCGGTCTGATTGAGGTGCGTGTGTAGTCTTTTGTTTTCGTCTACCAAAAGAGGAAGATTATCTATATATGTAGAAAGTAATTTCTGAATTCCCCTATATTCCAATATTTCCGCTACAACAGGACTCAAATCTTTTAATTTTTCCAGCTCGGATTCTTTTGTAGATATCGCCCCTCCCGCCGTTTTCCTTATCCCCTTCTTCGAAAGCGCCAACTTTTCAAAAAGCACCTCAGACATCTGCTTGGGAGAATTTATATTGAACTCTACTCCAGCCATCTCATATATTTTCTTTTCGAGCGCGCTATGCTTCTTGTGATAATCATCCGAAAGCTTCTTCATATAGTCCACATCGAGCAATATTCCTCTTTTTTCGGCGTCTTCAATTAGGGGAATAAGAGGAAGTTCAATCTCGTAATAAACTCTTTCGAGCCCGTCCTCTTTTATCCTATCTAATATCTTTTTCTCGGCCACATCAATATTTTTTGTCTCCCCGAAAGCATAAATGTCTTCTTCCTTAGGGTCCGTCATATCGGAATTTATGAGCCAAAGGGCTATAAAAAGTTTTTTGAGCCTAAGTGGATCAATATCCTTCGCGGACGCTTCTTTTTTCTCGGCCTCCCCACTTAGGAACCCGTCTACTAAGTTTGTGGGAGAAACAAAAATGCCTAACTGCTGTTCTAATCTTCCTAAAAGTGTTCGGAATTCGAACTCGGCAAATATTTTTTTAACTTTTTCCAGATTTAATCCTTCCTGCCAAGTCTTTGAGGGCAGTGAAAAATCTATGGGCGCATCGCGCCTTATCGTCGCAAGATTTTTGGAAAAAAACGCCTCTTCTTCCCCCTCTTTCAAAAGCTCTATCATGCGCGCTTTTATGCCGACATTAAGCAAATTCTTCTCATCTTTCTTCAAAGCGTCATAGATTCCCTCAATCGTTTTGA
>JAKLHJ010000021.1 GCA_022710205.1 Patescibacteria group bacterium
CATTGCCGATTTAATGTCGTTTATCTTTGATTTGAGCGTGGCGAATCTACCCGAAAACTCATTGATGGTTAAACATTCCTCGGAGGTGCTTCCGGCACACTTGGCCTCGAGGCTTGTAATCTTGCTCATATTTCCATCCATCTGCGATTTGGCATTTTCAAACTGGGGGAGGGCCATATTGCAGGCTTTGCTTGCGGATTGTTTTGCGAGAGATTCACCCTCTTTTCTTACTTGTTCCCATTTTGTTCTAAAGTCCGTGAGAGCTGATTCAAAAGCCCCGTCATCTCCGGCTTCCAGGGCGGCATCTAATTTTGAGGAGAGCACCTTCTTGTCCGCCTCAATGTCCGCTTTTATTTCTGCCACGCTTCTTATAGAAGGGTCGCTCTTTCCGGCTTCCTCGATATCTTTTTCGGCGGCATCAAGCTGTTTCATCCCCTCGGCGAGATTTTTGTCCAAAATATTGAAGACAACCTCTTTCCTGAGTCTGAATGCTTCCTCTTTATATTTTTCATAAGCGCTGAGACCGGCCTTTCTTTCTGTCTCTATCTTTTGTTCCGTCCCTTCAAAAAGTTTTCCGTATTCCTGGAACTTGCCGGCCTCCCCGTTCTTTATCTCCTCGATTTTGGCCATAACTTTTTGCTTCACCTGCTCTTTTTTTTGTTCGATAATGGGTTTGAGCCTTTCTTCTATCTGTGCGCGCATATTCGCGATGTCGGCGGCACTTGGCTGTTTCGTAAATTTGAAAGAGCCCGCCATAGACTTGGCCTCGGCTTCGATTTCAGCTTGGATCTTTGGGGTTTCTTCGTTGATAGTAGGCTGGATAGCCGCCTCTATCTGCTTTCGTAGCTCATCGCCCTTCTCCTGCATTTTTTTAGCGAACTCCTGCATAAACGATTCTATCGGAACCCTGTTCGGATCTAGCCCCCATGTCTGGAAATCTCGTGCAAGCTTGTCCGCGTCATCTATTGTTTTAGCACTGCAGATAGCATCGACTCGGCTCTGTCCTTCGGAAATTATTCCATCAATGTCCGGCGCATCCATAGAAATGCCTAGGTCGCTTTTTACTTTTTGCATTGCAGGAAGCATGTTGTTCTTTAGGGCGTTCATTGATGTGAAAAACTCGCCCGTCTTCCACTTGACCGTAGCGCAGTAAATAGGGACTATCTCGGCATCCGTGACATATTGTCTGACGCTCTCAGGTATGCCTTTCGGCTCCTCATATTTAGGAAGTTCTTTTGGTCCGTGTTTTGCGAACGCTTCAGGAGGTGCACCGAAATCATTTTCAAATTGCGCTCTGGCCGCGGCGGTTTCCGACTCTGCTCGCGAGTTTGCTTCTCCTTCTATTTGTGCCTTATCAGCATCGGATGGATCTGACTGCGCAGGTAGGCCTGTCGGAGCGGCGACCGGCTCTTGCGCTCTGGCCAAAGGGGAGAGTATGAGTGCGAGAAGAAGTGTTGATAAAAAATAACCTAAATTCTTTTTCATAAGAATATAATTTACGCTGCTAATTTTTTTAATATACGTTGTTAATTATACCGCTTGTGTCAGTTTGTGTCATTCCCGTGAATACGGGAATCCGGTTTTTTAATTTTTTGTAAACAAAAAGCCCCGCGAAGGATTGAATCCTTGCGGGGCGAGTGCGTTTTACTTCCGCGTGAAGCCTTCTTTCGTCTCTACTTGATGACCGTGCGGACGAAGTATGTCGTGCCGTAGATCTTGGTCTGCTTCTTGACCCACGACTTCATGAAGTTGTCGGGGCTCTTCAGCTTGCGCGAGTCCTCCTTCATCTTCTCGAACTCGTCCTTGAGCTTCGTGAGCGCGGGGAACTGGATCTCGAGACGGGTCTTGGCGTGGAACTTGAGGCGGTTGATCGTCTCGAGGTCGCCGAGGCGCAGGTCGGGACATTTGTGCCGGCAGAGGAACGTGATGAGATTCTGCACGCCGTCGTTCCCGCGAGGGGAGAGGGGGGCGTAGTCGAAGAGGACCGCGAGGACCTCGCCGAGGTAGTATCCCTCCGTCCCGTCGGTGATGGGCCGCTCGTTCTTCACCGCGGCGCCGAGCACGTCGACGACGGGCGCCTTCTTCTTCGGCGTGGCCGAGGTGAGGGTCGTGACGTTCGCGTTCGGGAGGGACTGGTCGTTTGTGAGATAGAACATGTTTTCTCCTTTCAGGAGAGGCGACTGAGCCTTGCGGCTGTACTGGTGAGCCTTCTTACTGTTCGGTGATTGTAATAGTTCCTACAATACCTGTACTATATTGTGTTGTTGCTGGCTTTTCTCCTCCTTCTGCGTTCCTGGTCAGTATGTACACGATGATGTTGCCTGGGGTGTTGAAAGTTATCAGCTGACCACCTCTTACGTGGCAAAAGTAAAAGATGGTGAGAGAGTTTTCTGCCAAATCGTCTGGGTAAAAAACCAAGACAAGTTTTTGACCCTTGGGCAACTTGTACTTCAGAAAATCGTCCTCACCGCAACCCATGAATAACATGGAAATGATAACCAAGAGAAGGAGTATCGTGAAATTACGCATTTTCTACCTTCTTTCAGGTGTTTTGAGCCAAATTGGCTTGTTTTTATTAAGTTTTCAGTGAACTAACCTTGTCCTACAATTATACACCTTTTGGGTAAAAAGTCAAGCAAAATAAGACAAAACGGCCATAAATAAGGGAATATCAAGGTCCGACCTTGATATTTTTACATAATAGATAAATAAAACCCCGACTTTCGCCGGGGGGTGAGCTAGAATCCGAGCTCGCGGAGGTCGATGACTGTTTGCTTTTGTAATTTATTGCAATCCGAGTCGCACAAGTAGCTCTTGGGCGTCGACCACAAAAAGACAGAACAGCGCGAACCCGCTTCCGGCAAACCAGAAATGCCAGAAGCCCTTGTTTCCGTCTTTGTAAATGTCGTGGGCTAATTTAAAGCACGCGGCGGAGGCGGAAACCTGAAATGCTAATTTAATAAGGAGGAGAATTGGCAGGGCGGTCGTCATTGTGAGTTCACTCCTTTTATTCTGAAATACGAATGTGAAAGATGTTCGGGTTCAATTTGACCAGGCGGCCAAGGGCGTCATCGGGAGTGCTTCCCTCGGCCCACACCTTTGGATTACTGGAAAGATAGGCCCGATACCTTGTCGGATACTCAGAAAACTTAACGATTCTCACATACTGAAGTGCCACTTTCTCCTCCTTAATTTGATTGTTAAGGTTCGATTTTCAGCCTCCTGTTTAACATATTTTAAGGTCAGAGTCAATACAGCCGTTATGATCCAATAGCTTAGATTCAAGTAACTAACGCAATATGCAATATTAAAATACAGATTCTATCTTATACACAAATAATTTCGCGACCGCGAAATTATTTGTGTATGTGGGTTTTTGTGTTAAAATTTTCGATTATGGAAAAAATGGAAACTGAAGTTAAAAAGCAGATTAGAATGACAAAAATACAAAATGGCATTCTAACAGCTGTGTATGCCGCGGGGATGATTTCTGTCGCGCTTTTGGCACCAAACGTTTTGAGAGTAATACAATCAGTGAGTAAAAAGTCAGGACTTTATGACAAAGTTACCAGAGGAAAGAAACAATCAATTAATGTCTCTAGAAAAAGACTCATTGAGGCGGGGCTTTTAATTTACAAAGATGGTTTTCTCCGATTGACCAAAAGGGGAGAGGATAAAATGCGCGAATTTGAGGCGAGAAATTTTGAGTTAGAAAAACCCAGAAGATGGGACGGAAAATGGAGGGTGTTGATATTTGATATTAAAGAATCAAGAAAATATGTTCGGGATAAAGTAAGATACACACTGCGTTCCGTTGGTTTTATAAGACTACAGAATAGTGTTTGGGTGTATCCATATGACTGTGAAGATTTGGTTACAATGTTTAAGGCTGATATGAAGATAGGCAAAGATCTTTTGTATATTATCGCGGATAAAATAGAGAACGATAATTTTGCGAGGGAACACTTTAAGCTTTAGTGGGACTCTTTTTCGTTGGTATTGTATACACAAATAATTTCGCGACCGCGAAATTATTTGTGTATGGTGGTGGATAGAAAATATTTTAGAGCAAGAACAAAAAATCTCGCTCCGGCCTTCGATTCTCTCCCGCTAGGCCAAAATAAAACCGCCCAAATGTTTAAAGGAGAGAATCGGTCACAGGTTCCGTCTTCGACGGACCCGCGACCCCACCTCAGCTCCCTTTCTTTCAGAAAGGGGCCCGCTTCCGGCCTTCGATTCTCTCCCGCTAGGCCAAAATAAAACCACACAAACGCTTTCGCGTTTGTGTGGTTATTTTGTGCCGCGGGAGAGAATCGAACTCTCATGACCTTGCGATCGATAGATTTTGAGTCTATTGCGTCTACCAATTCCGCCACCGCGGCATATTCAATTGTTTAAGTAATATACAAGAAAACCCCATTTATTGCAAAAATAAAAAAGCCACCCGGGTAGGGTGGCGGTGAAAGCCTCTCTTATTCGTATTTCTGTTTGGCGAGCGAGACCATCTCTTTTAGAACACCATCGTAGTCTTTTTGGGGGTCTTCGTAAACACCTTCTCTGACTCCACCTCTGTGCCAAAATTTGATGATTGGGAAGAAATCAATAACAATTTCCCCTTCAATTATATACGTTCGCTTGGCACTATGAAATTCGTCGACACTACCGTTTAACGAAAAGTCCTTATATTCGAATTCATAAGATTCGTCCTTGGTCATGTCTTTTTTGTAATATTTGATGGAGAGATACGGTTTCTCTCCCGGGGTGGCCGAAACGGCGACAGCATAGTCCCCGAGTTTGAGAGTCTTGCGATCTCGTTCACCCTTCATAGGTGATCCATAAAGATATACGAGATTCGTGAGGATCTCGGTGTCATTCTTTGGTTCGGAGAAGGGTTGCATTGCGAAGTTAATGGTCGGCGGGAGTGACCTGCGTTGGCGCAGCGCTAATCCCATGACCCCGGCGAAAAATATAAATAAGATTATCAGGGTGATAATTTTTTTCATTTTTTCGACCTCCTTTTAGTCGAGAATGGTCATGATGGCTTCCTCATCGTTGGTAAGCGACCATTCAGAGGTTTCCGTGTCGAAAAAGAGATCGAGAAAACCTTGTTCTTGTTGGTCTTCCGATTCCGAGAAATAAGACAAGGTTACCACAATAGATTTCGACATTTTGGGGGTGGGGTCGTCATCAATATATTCGAAATCACGGTTTCTGCTCATAATTGTTCCTTCGAGGACGATGATGTCGTCGTATTCGTCGTAATGCGCAACCTGGACGGTTTTGCCGACCCCGGGAACCTCCGGGGGGAAATGAACGATTCTGGATGCGCGATCGAGTCGGTCTCTTCTTTCCCTTTTTGTCGCAGCCTCTTCTGCCTTTTTGGGCAGCTCTTTTTCGGGGTTTCTCTTCCAGAAATTGAACATAGTTATCCCTCCTTGTTTCTTGGGAGCCTGTGGCTCGTTATTATTGTGTAAATGAGCGTACCTGATTCAAGACACTACCTCTTTTTGAACGTGGTGTCAATTCAAATATTTTCCCACAAATTTTGCACAGGTTTTTCTACTTTTTCGCTTTTTGCAAAAGCGCGAAGTGGTGCTAAAATCAAGCTATTAGAAAGTAGGGGATAGAAGGTAGAGAGTAGATACAAACTGTTCTTTATCTTCTATTTTTTATAATTCAGTTAATATATTTTCATAAACAATGAACGACCAAATAGAAAGCAAGAATAACATAAGCAATTCGATATTTTGGATCGAGACGGACAAGATCGTTCCGAACCCCTATCAACCCCGAAAAGAGTTTGATGAAAAAGCGCTCCGCGAGCTTGCCGATTCTATCAAACAATACGGAATACTTCAGCCACTTGTTGCTACAAGGCGTGAAATAGAAAAAGAAGACGGTGGCCTCGCTGTCGAATATGAGCTTATTTCCGGAGAGAGAAGGCTTCGCGCATCCAGACTCGCAGGACTTTCACAGGTGCCTGTGGTTATTAGGACCGGAGAACAGTCGGACACACTTAAATTCGAGCTTGCGATAATCGAGAACTTACAGAGAGAGGACTTGAACGTTATCGACAGGGCCAAGGCATTTCAGGCGCTCGCCGATAAATTTAACTATAAACATGCAGAGATTGCAGTGAAGGTGGGCAAGAGCCGTGAGTATGTTTCAAACAGCATCAGAGTGCTCGCATTATCACCGGAAATTCAAGATGCGCTTATAAACAAGAAAATCACAGAAGGCCATTGCAGACCGCTTCTCATGCTCGGCAATAAACCGGAAGAACAAATAACTCTTTTTAAGGAAATTATTTACAAGAAGCTCACTGTGAGGGAGGCGGAATCAATCTCAAGGCACATTGCGACAGATAAGGTCAGGAAGAAAGAATATATGATGGACCCGGATATTCTTGATATGGAGTCGAAGCTCACAGAGAAGCTCGGAACGCGTGTTCATATTGAAAAGAAAGATTTTGGAGGCAAGGTGACGATAGATTTCTTCTCGAAGGATGACCTGAGGAGTCTGCTTGATATGGTCTCAAAAGGGAAGATAGTTATTCCAAAGAACACAACAGTTGCCATAACCGAAACGTCCGCCGTCTCGGAAGCGGGGACGCCTGTTGATGACAGCACGCCGGACGAAGTAGATGATTCGGAGTTATATTCGATAAAGAACTTTTCACTATAAAGATAAAGATTGCAACAAAATCTTTAGCTGTCATTCCCGCGAAGGCGGGAATCTATGGAAGCTGAGATATAAAAGATGGATTCCCGCCTTCGCGGGAATGACAAACACAAACCCCGTATCATTTGTGGGGTTTTACTTTTGCACGATTTTGATGTAAAAATAGGACAGAAAAAAGAACATTTACAGAAAGGGGAGATGGTCGTGGCCAAGAAAGAAAGAAGCAGGGATAAGTCCAAGAAGAAGCGAGGTCCGAAGAGGACCAAGTCCCAAAAGTCCGCGGAAAATTTCATTGCCTATCTGAAGAAGTCCGGTCTTGTTGACGGCTTTGGAGAATATTAGATAGCTAGTTTCTCTTTAATTTAGACAAGGAGGAGTCATGAGCAAGAAAACGAACTCTAAGTGTATCTTCAAACAAGAGTTGGATGACTATTTCAACGACAAATCTGTTCGTCTTCGCGTGAATAGGTCTCCCGAAGAAATTTCCAATATGAAGGAAGCTCTTCAGGGCGCGGTTTTCATGAAGATTCTTGCGACCGAAGCGCGCAAGCTGGAAAGAAACCGGCCGAAAGGAAACAAGCACCAGGAGGCGCTGGAGAAGATCATTAGGGACCTTTCTCTCGAGGTCTCTAGTCTTGATGACCGCGGTGCGGGTAACGATCTTTATGAGATGGCGCGGCGAATCGAGAAGACCGTTCGTTCTTTGAGGAAATTGCAGAAGCTTCTGTAAAACAGAGCAAGAGCACCACACGGTGCTCTTTTATATTTTTATAAATATTATTTTATGTGGCAAAAAAAGGGGGGGGTGTATTATGTTTTTTAGATCTGAGTAGTTACGTTTATTTTTTACTACAATATCAGCCCAATCGAAATGATATTGTAGTAAGTTCCAAATTCATTATTTTTTTTCCATTCTCTCGTTTTTCTTTTTTTTATTTGTCAGACATATTCTGATGCGCTTGATTGCCTCCGATGTTTTTGCATATTCGAGCCATTTTGGACTTGGGGTGCTCGAATCGCGTGTGATTATTTCAACGATGTCGCTATTTTTGAGTGCGGTGTCGAATGATGCCATCTTGCCGTTCACTTTCGCGCCGAAAGCGTGGTTGCCGATGTCTGTGTGTATTTGGTATGCGAAATCGAGTGGGCCGGCACCTTCCGGAAGCTCCACCACATCACCCTTGGGGGTGAATACGAATATCTGATTATTGAAGAAGTCGGTCTTTAGGTTGTCCAGGAAATTCTCTGATTCATGGACGCTCTTTTGCCACTCGATAAGTTCACCGATCCATTTCAGCTTTTTGCTAAGCACGGCGCCTTTATCTTTTCTTTTGCCGGACTCATCGTAGGCAAGGTGAGAGGCGATACCGTATTCGGCCTCGTCGTGCATCTGATCGTTCCTTATCTGTATCTCGACAATACCGCCGTCACCCGTGAAGATGACTGTGTGAATGCTCTGATAGCCGTTCGGTTTTGGTACCGCGATATAATCTTTTAGGCGCTCAGGAAGAGGTCTCCATGTATTGTGAATTATACCGAGCACCCTGTAGCAGTCTTCGGTCGTCGGGACAATGATACGGAGCGCAGAAAGGTCGTAGATCTTCTCGATGTCCATATTGTTCTTCTGAAGTTTTTTGAACAAGGAATATATGTGCTTCACACGGAAGTCGGTCTTGAATTTTGTTATTCCGGCTTTTGCGAGTCTCTTGCAGAGAAGGCGATTTATTTTTTCGAGCCTCTGCATAAACTCTTTGGACTTCTTTTGCCTCAAGCGGACCGTCTCTTTGTATTCAGCAGGCAAAATATATGGGAAGGCGAGGTCTTCAAGCTCTCCTTTGATATGTCCCATTCCGAGCCTGTTCGCGAGAGGGGCGTATATCTCGATCGTCTCAAGCGCTATCCTTCGCGCTTTTTCAGGCCTTATCTTGTAGAGGCTTTCGAGCGTGGCGGCATTGTTTAATCTGTCCGCAAGCTTGATGAGAAGCACGCGAATATCTTTGGCTGTCGCTACGAAAAGTTTTCGAAGGCTTTCGGCGTGTCGCTCGAGGCCGTGGTATTTTATCTTCCCCAGCTTCGTGACGCCGTCTATCATAAAGGCGATATCTTCTCCGAACTCGCGGATGACGTCTTCTTTTTTTGTCGGTGTGTCCTCGAGGACGTCGTGAAGAAGCCCGGCCGCGACCGTCTCCGCATCGGCTCTTATCTCCGCGAGATTTTTTGCGGTGCCGACAAGGTGCACAAGATATGGCTCACCGGACAACCTGTCGTAATTTTCGTGGGCCTTCTCTGCGAATTTGTATGCTTTTGTTATGAGCGCGGCATCTTTGTCTGAATATTTATACATCAAATCAAAAATCTCACGAAGATCTTTTTCGCTTGTGTCGGCGTGATGTTTTTTGGGTTCTTCTAGCATGTATTGACAGATTTAATTTTCCTTTGTCACCTCGAGGCCGAAGGAAGCTAACATCGGCACCTGTAGACGGCTTGTTGAGAGATCTCTTGCTCAATTAGTGTATAAGCGATTCCTCGGTAAGCTCGGAATGACAAGACAATGATATACTCCTTCGATTATAACACTAAAAAGAAAGCAGAAGTCCCTTGAGTGTTATAAATTAACATATAATTGATGCATTGACAAAGGTGTCAATAAATTATAGATTTTGTGTGAATTTAAGGCACCTTGTCAATTTATTAAAGTAGAAAGATAATACACGAAAGGGAGGTTCTGATATGAAAAATCCAAGTATCATTTTGCGCTGTAGTATTGAAGATAAGCCTTGCGTATTTACTCAGGCGGGACTGACTGTTGTTGGTCCGGAAACGGGCGACCAGCTTCCTTCGCTCAAGCGAATCTTCGCAAGCGGAGAGGTTGTCATGCATCACGAATATCTGCAGTTAAAAAAGGGATGGTTTTCCACTTTTAATCTCAGTGTTCAATTGCTTGCAGGAAAGAATTTTGATTTTAAGGAATATTTGCCGTATCTGAAGCAGTTAGTGAAAACCAGATACAGCTACTATGCCCTTGACGTGTGGTTTGATATTGAGAACGATGTTCTCTGGACCACCGGCTCAGTCCTCGGCGCGGCTACACTTTTACAAGACCTTTGCAACACCAAAGAGAATTGGGAAAAGAAGAAGCGCCCAAAGAAATTCATCGACTAGCGCCAAGCGCGTAAGAAAGGGATGATTGCAATGATCAATTGCTTAACGTTTGCTCTCGCAGTAATGGTCGCCACTATCTTCGTTGTCGGGCTGGTTTATATTTTCGCCCGCTTCTTTTGCTGGGCAAAATCAGAACGTTTCTGGGAGGATCTCTTCTAGAGAGGAACGATTCGGGCTGTCGCCATCTCTACGAGTGGCGCATTCTTTATTGCTCTTTTTAATGAGTTTGGCCTCTTGAAATAATAATATCTGGCGCCAAGCGCGCGAGAAAGGAAAAGTGAGAAATGAGCAAAGGTGATGCTTTCAGCGAACTCCTCGATCAGTTGAACGAATTCTTCAAGGAAAATAGAGGCAGGGGAACCGAGAAGTCTGCCATCGAGATTATCGTCATGAAGGACGAGATCATCAACAATTACCGTGCGAAGATCATGGAATTGGCGAAGACTCTCGGTGAACGCGAAGGCCAGCTTGCCACCAAGCGTGCCGAGTGCACGATGCTCTCGGCGCAGGTGACCGAGCTCACCGCTCGCGTAGAGGAGCTTACGCATCAGCGTGATGCCGCCAATGCCGAAGTGGAATGTCTCAAGCAGAAGTCGTAACAGCCGCCGCTCGACAGCAATGTCGAGTCGGCGGTTTTTCTTTGCTCGAAGATGTCATTCCCGACCTGATTGGGAATCTAAGGTAATACATGGTTCCCTGCCTACGCGGGGATGATATTTGGAGTTTGAGAAAGACGGCTTTTGACTTTATGGGCTTGGGACTATTTAGCCTTCCTCTCCGGCCTATTATTCTCGCATTCTTTTCGGGAACATCTTTCGGGAATGGTTTTTGTGCCTTCCATCATAAGTGCGCCGCATTTGTCGCAAATATTTCCGGTTGGCTTTGATTTCATTATGAACTTACACTTCGGGTAGTTTGTGCAACTATAAAATGCGCCAAACCTCCCTTTTCTTTCCGCGATGTCGCCATTCTCGCATTCAGGACACTTCACCCCGGTCTTCATCTTTTCAAGTTTCTCCGCTTCGGCGGCCTCATCTTTTTTAATATACTTGCATTTCGGGTAATTGTTGCAGGCGATGAACTTGCCGAATCTTCCGCTTCTCTCTACAAGCTTGCCCTTTTTGCACTCCGGGCAGTCTTCGCCGGTTTCTTTTGGCCCTTCCATTATTTCTCCCGTTATTGTCCTTGCGCCGGTGCATTCCGGGAATTTGTCACAGCTCAAGAATTTTCCTGTTCTGCCCAATTTGATTACCATTCCGCTACCGCACTCCGGACATTTAATATCCTTTGGCGCCTCTCCTAGCGTTGTTACTTTCGGAACTTTATTTTTTGATTCAACTTCTTTTTTGAACGGGCCATAAAAAGCCTTTAGTGTTTTCTCGTAGTTTTTTGTGCCGTTCGCAATATCATCCAGATCCTCCTCCATCTGTGCGGTGAAGTTGTCGCTAATATAATTTGCAAAATATTCCTCGAGGAAGTTGCTGACGACTTCTCCTGTGTCTGTCGGCTTGAGGGTCTTGCCGTCTTTTTCTACGTAGCCTCGCGCGATGATTGTCTGTATGATTGCCGCATAGGTGCTAGGCCTACCGATGCCTCTCTTTTCGAGCTCCTTAACAAGTCCGGCCTCTGAATATCTCGCAGGCGGTTCGGTTTGCTTGCCTTCGGAGTCTATGTTTGTGATCTTTAATTTTTCTCCTTTCTTCACTTCAGGAAGAATGGTGTCGTCTCCTTTTGCGTATTCGTCGCAGGCGAGCCATCCCGGGTTTATGAGACGGGAGCCGTTCGCGTGAAATGGTTTTACGGATTCATCTCCTGTTTCGGCGACAATCTTTGTTCTTATGAAATTTGCGTCAGGCATCTGGCTTGAGACAGTTCTCCTCCAGATGAGATCGTAGAGCTTGCTGTCTTCTCCGCCTCCGGCGACGGTTCTTTTTTCAACGTGGGCGGGCCTTATGGCTTCGTGCGCCTCCTGCGCGTTCTTTACTTTTGTTTTATATTCTCTCGGAGTCCAGGCTTTTTCTCCGTATTCTTTTGTGACGATTGCTTTTATGGCGGACATGGCATCATCTGAAAGCGTGGTGCTGTCGGTCCTCATATATGTAATGTATCCGTTCTCGTAGAGTTTCTGGGCGATCTTCATCGTGCGCGAAGGGGAGAATCCGAGGCCGGAGCTTGCGGCTTGCTGAAGTGTAGATGTCGTGAACGGAGCCTTTGGCTTCCTGGTGTAGTCGCTTTCCTCAATACCCGTTATTTCAAGATTAGAGATTTTTGAAAGCGCCACAACGCGGTCGGCCTCTTCTTGCGTCTTTGGTTCTTCTGAATATGTAAATTCGATCGCCTCCTTTTTGGGAGTCTCAGTCTCTGCTTTGATAACCCAGTATCCCTCCGGAACGAATGCGCGGATCTCGCGCTCCTTCTCCATTATTATGCGGAGTGCAGGGGATTGAACACGGCCGGCTGATAGCCCATAGCGGACCTTCTTCCAGATGAGTCCGGAAAGGTCGTAGCCGACAAGCCTATCTAGCACGCGTCTAGCTTCCTG
>JAKLHJ010000022.1 GCA_022710205.1 Patescibacteria group bacterium
TGGGAATTTTTATTTTTACATCCGCATCTTTGGGTATTCTCACAGATAGCGTCGGTCAATTCCAAAAAACTATAATCAAACAGCTTTCCATCTTTTTTATCGGCTGGATCGCTCTCGCTTTTTGCGCCGGTATAAATTACAAAAAGTGGGATAAGCCGGCGAAATATATTTATCTCGCTTCTATACTTTTAACATTGTCGGTTTTTATTCCCGGCATTGGAATGGACGCAAAAGGCGCGAGGAGCTGGATCGATCTTGGCTTTACAACTTTCCAGCCGACAGAATTTATGAAGCTCGGTTTTGTTCTCCTTTATGCATCATATTTGGCGGGCATCAAAGATAAAATAAAAACATTTAAGTATGGGGTTCTGCCGTCAATTATTATTTTGGGAGTGCCTGTCGGCATCTTGCTTTTGCAGAACGACCTCGGGTCTACACTTAGCCCTATCGCGGCCGGCATCGCAATGTTCCTTGTCGCGGGTGGACAGAAGAGATATGTCGCGGGCGGTGTTATTGCCGCCATCATAATTGTCGCAATCACGGCATTTGTATCTCCACACGCTATGGCAAGAATAAAAACATACATCGATCCTTCCCAAAATCTTCAAGGTTCCGGGTATCACCTCAATCAGTCGCTCATTGCTGTCGGCTCCGGACAGATATTCGGCAGAGGGCTTGGCCAGAGTATTCAAAAATTCACATTCCTCCCGGAGGCGACGGGGGACTCTATTTTCCCTGTAGCGGCCGAAGAATTCGGTTTCGTCGGAAGCACCTTCATCGTGCTGATGTTTTTGGCCTTCGGTCTTCGCGGATACAAGATTGCGGGGGCGGTGCCGGACGTCTTCGGGAGATTGCTTGTTATCGGTTTTGTTACCCTTATCTTTTCACAATCTTTCATAAATATAGGCACGATGCTCGGGGTGGTGCCGATGACCGGACTGCCGCTCATCTTCTTGAGCCTTGGAGGAACGGCACTTCTTTTTTCGTTATTTGAAATGGGTATAGTTTTGAATATATCCAGATATCAAAGTAGATAAAACACCCACACTCGCTGTCATTCCCGCCCCCCGATCGCGGTCGAGGGTAAACTCCGGTGGGAATTTAGTTTTTAAGCGGAGACACACGCTGGATTCCCGCCTGCGCGGGAATGACAAACAGGGAGATACTTCGGAAGTGCCTGGATTAAGGAAGATTAATCCCGTATAATGGATATGTGATGTGGTTTATGTAAAAACTCTTAATTCTTTATTCTTAATTCATACTTCTTTTTAAAAATGAAAATACTTTTTAGCGGAGGGGGGACTGGTGGTCATTTTTACCCCATAATCGCGATTGCTCAAGGCATAAATCAGATAGTAGAGAGAGAAAAGCTCGTCGGAGTGAACATTTATTTTATGTCTGATTCGCCTTATGACGAGAGACTTCTTTTTGAGAACGGCATAACATTCAAGAAGGCTTCCGCCGGCAAGCTCAGGAAATATTTTTCTTTAAGAAATTATTTTGTAGATCCGTTCAAAACTCTTTGGGGCATAATTACGGCTACATGGAAATTGTTTTGGATATATCCGGACGTCGTGTTTGGTAAGGGCGGATACGCTAGCTTCCCTGCATTATGGGCGGCGAGGATATTGCGCATACCGGTATTCATACATGAATCCGATTCTATTCCGGGGAGGGTCAATCTCATCGCCGGAAAGTGGGGAATCACAAAAAGAGTCGCATGCTCTTATCCTGAAGCAATGACATATTTCCCGGAGGGAAAGACCGCGCTCACGGGCAATCCGATTAGAAAGGAGCTTCTCGAGCCGACGACAAAAGGTTCTCACGAATATTTTGGTTTAGAAAAAGGAGTTCCGATTATTTTTATAGTCGGAGGTTCACAGGGAGCCCAAAACATAAACGACGTTATCGTTGATTCATTACCCCTACTTGTTGAGAAATATCAGATCGTCCATCACACAGGAAAAGATAATTTTAGGGACGTCGCCGGCCGCGCAGCCTTTCTTTTGGAAAAAAGTGAGCACAAAGACAGATACAAGCCTTACGCGTTTTTGGATGAGACAGCTCTGAAGATGATTGCGGGTGCCGCCTCTCTCGTGATATCGCGCGCGGGATCAACTATCTTTGAAATTGCGGCATGGGGACTTCCAAGCATCATAATTCCTATCCCCGAAGAGATAAGTAGGGACCAGAGGAAGAACGCATTTTCTTACGCCAGAGTCAGCGACGCCATCGTCCTTGAGGAAAGAAACCTCAGCTCCTCAATTCTCACCTCGGAAATAGATAGAGTGCTTAATGATCCTCAGCTGCAGGAAACAATGAAAGTGGGTGCCGCAAAATTTGCAAAAAAAGACGCGGCGATTAAAATAGCCGAAGAGCTAATTAAGCTCGGACTTGAACACGAGAAATAAATGGAAACTCCAAAAACAAAGGCGATAACGCGCTTTCCGCCGTCACCAACAGGTAATTTGCATGTGGGCGGTCTCCGCACAGCGCTTTTTAATTATCTTTACGCCAAAAGAATGGGCGGCGAGATGGTTTTTAGAATTGAAGACACAGACAAGGAGAGATCAAAAAAAGAATACGAACAAAATATTTTGGACTCACTAAATTGGGTCGGAATAAAAGTCGGCGAGCCATGGAGGCAGTCGGAAAGAACAGAGGTCTACAAGGGACACCTGAAGAAGATGATCGATTCCGGACTCGCATATATTTCAAAGGAAACTCCGAAAGAAGAGGGGGAAAGAGCCGAAGTTATACGTTTCAAAAATCCGAATAAAAAGATTGCTTTTGAAGATTTGATATTGGGCACGATAGAGGTGGACACGACCGATCTTGGCGACTTCGTAATAGCAAAAGACCTAGAAACACCGCTCTATCATTTGGCTGTTGTGGTGGATGATTTTGACATGGGCGTAACGCACATAATTCGCGGTCAGGAGCACATTGCGAACACACCTAGACAAATCCTCATTCAGGAGGCAATCGGCGCTCCTAGGCCATTTTACGGCCATATACCGCTAATTTTAGCCCCAGATAAGACCAAATTGTCCAAAAGGCACGGTGCTGTGTCTGTAACGCAGTATAAGGACGAAGGATACTTGCCCGAGGTGCTTGTGAACTTCCTTGCCCTTATCGGATGGAACCCGGGGAACGACAGAGAATTTTTCACTTTAGATGAGCTTTGTAAGGAGTTCTCTTTGGAGAAAGTTCAGAAATCGAGCGGTGTCTTTGACGTGAAAAAGTTGAACTGGATGAACAAGGAATATATAAAGAAACTTCCGAAAGAGAGACTCACAGAACTTGTCCTGGAAAGAGTTCCGAAAGACAAAAAAGATTTTCCTTCGTTCTCTCAAGTTTTTGAAAAAATACTTCCGATAATCGTAGACAGGATTGAGAGATTTGATGAGGTTACAAAAATGTTCGAGGCGGGTGAGTTTGATTATTTCTTCGCCGATCCGGTCTATGAAAAATCGCTTCTAAAGAACACGTCGCATCTACCAAAACTTCTTGATATTTTGGGTGGGATTACGGATGACAACTGGAACGCGGCAGGGATAAAATCTGCTGTTTGGGACTTCGCAACAGAGGTGGGCAGGGGAGAGGTTTTGTGGCCAATGAGAGTATCGCTCTCCGGCCGCGAGAAGTCTCCGGACCCATTCACACTCGCGGAGGTGCTGGGTAAAGAGGAGACCGTTCGAAGAATAAAAATGTCCCTAGAATAATATTCTCTTGTCATTGCTAGTGAAGCGCCTGCCTGCGCAGGCAGGCAATCCAGGAAAAATGTCATTCCCGTGAAAACGGGAATCCATTTTTTTCTTTGACAAATCGTCAAAAAGGTGTAGTTTTATTGAAGATATTTAGAACTTTAAAAACAAAAAGACTACAGAAAGGGTGATGCTGAATGTCTAATCCTGTTAAGTACAGGCCTTGGGGTAAAAATTCACTGGGACTCGGTTTAAGTTTCGGAGACGTCTTTTTTAAAGAAGAGAGGCCTCTGCCCGATAACTTTGACCCGAAGAAACTGGAACTCGTATCCCTTTGTAGTCTTGGAGAAAAAGAGAGCTTAAAGGAAAGAATCGGGTCTCTTAAGGAGTTCTACATTTTTCCGTCAATTTCGGATCTTGAGGGAGAAATCCCGGCTCATGAGTGGCAGAATTTAGTCTATTTGAAGCCGGAGATCACCGAAGTTATTAGAATCCTCACGGATGGTGGCCGTATTCGTACCGAAGTAGTTTTGTTGGGAGAAGTGCATAAGATAAGATGCAGGAAATCAGAAAGATCCAAGAAACTAGTTAATATCGGGCTGGCTGCTATCCAATTCCGAGAGGGAGGCATCGAGCCTCCCTGGCCATTTCAGTGGGGGTACCGCCTCGCGCATATCTCCAACCCAATCGTTGCTAGCGGGGACGCCAAGAACGCTTTTGTTCTGGTTTATCCTGTCGAATAATAAACGCCAACAGAAAGGGATGATGTCTGATGCAGAATGAAGAACTTTGGGAGATTTTGTGCCAGATGTTCGCTAGCCTATATCTCATGGCGCTTGCGATTTGCGGCTTAAAGGAGAGTTGGTTTCTCGTTTGGACTCTCTTGTTTTTGCTTTTCGCGGCTATTGTAGTCCGCAGTTCTTCCTCAGAAGTGGACGACGAGGCTGTTGTTGTCGTCGATGATTCGGACGATGAAGAGGAGGAAAAGAGATGAGCACATTGCTTATGGTGGGAAAGTCCATGGCCGCTTTTGACGCCACCATGTGGGTTCCGTTCGGTCTTTGCATGTTGCTCCTTATCTATCTGTTGCCACGTACGGGGATTATCGCGTCTCTCTTTCTCTTCCTCATTCGTCCGGCATGGTTTGTGATATTTCTCATCATGCTTTTTGAGCCTCCTTTTACCGTTACCTTTATGGTTGATATGAGAGTGAATGGATTTTTGACCGCGGTGGGTCAGTACCTTTTTATCAAAGCCATTCTTTGGACCCCGTTCGCTTTCGCGTTGTATTTCGATTACAAAAATCGAAGCAGACTTTTCCGCTGGTTTAAGAAGTAAACAAAAGCCCCTCTATGGAGGGGCTTTTTCTCCTCCAAAATTTTTGTCCGTTATTGGTTTGTTTGAAGATAAAATTACAAAAGGTGAAAAATTTAGGCGGATAAATCTTCGCAAATGTGATAAAATTAAATGACAGATGTTTTTGCTGAACAAAAAGCGAGATGTTTGGTTTTTTTCTATACTGCTTTTGTGCGCGGGTTTTTCTTTTATGGCCGTGAGAGCGCTTGCGGAAAATGCATCGCCGTCTGAAAGTCGTTCCGAAATAGATACGTTAAAGAACGAGATTGAGACAAGAAATAATGAAATAAAAAAGTTGGAGGAAGAGATTGCGCTATTAGATAAGTCTATAGAGAAAACACAGGGGCAGGCTAAATCGTTAAAAAATGAATTGAGCGTAATAAATAATACAATATCTCAATTAAATAAGCAGGTGAAGGTTACGGAGACAAAGATACAGTCGACTGAATTAAATATTCAAAAGCTTTCTATCGAAATAAAAGATAAAGAAAAAAACATCACAGAAGACAAAACTTCCGTCGGGGAAATGATACAGACAATGCAACAGATAGACCTAACTTCGCCGATAGAGGTGGTTTTGTCTGGCGATAATTTTAGTGATGCGTGGGTGGAGGTGGATTACCTAGAGCGCGTTCAAAAAAGTGTGAATGAAAGGATAAACGATCTCGAAATAAAGAAGAAAAGTCTTGAAGAGAACAAGACCGAGCTGGCCGCAGAAAAAGCGTCATTAAATAGTTTACGTTCGCGCCTTTTGGATCAAAAAAATATCGCCAATCAGGGTAAGAAAAATAAAAACAGCTTGCTTGCCGAAACCCAAAATCAGGAGGCGAACTATAAAAAGTTGCTGGCTAGCACAAAGGCAAAGAAAGATAATTTAGAAAGAGAGCTTTTTAATTATGAAGCACAGCTTAAGGTGGCCATTGATCCAAATAGCTATCCGAAGGCAGGGACAAGCGTTTTGGCTTGGCCGGTAAATCCTCCATATATCACTCAGAAATTTGGCAAGACGAGTGATTCAGGTAGATTGTATGCTTCAGGGACGCATAACGGAGTCGACTTTAGGGCAAAGACAGGGACGCCTCTTGTAGCTACGGCGCCCGGGACCGTCGTCGGAATAGGAGATACAGATATCGCGTGCAAGGGCGTTTCTTATGGCAAATGGGTTCTTATAAGACACACGAACGGCTTGGCTACTCTCTACGGGCACCTTAGCTTGATCAAGGCTTACGCCGGGGAGGAGCTACAAACAGGAGATATTATTGGTTATAGTGGTAATACGGGCTACTCGGAGGGGCCACATTTGCACTTTGGACTCTTTGTGGCGAACGCGGTAAGAATAACTGGTCCGACCGAGTATAAGAGTAAGGTCTGTGGGACGTATCTAAGGATGCCGATTGCGCCGACAAATGCTTATCTTGATCCGCTCGCGTACTTGCCGATTACGGGTAGTAATATAAAAACCGATTAAGGTTGTTTGTCATTCCCGCGAAGGCGGGAATCTATATTTACTGCTCTATACTGGATTCCCGCCTTCGCGGGAATGACAGAGGGGGGTAAGATTGCAATAAAATCATGAAAAATTTGGGAAAAACTTGGGTAGAGGTTTCTAAAAAAAATATTTTACACAATATTGGCGAAATACGCGGACTTTTGGGTGGTGCGAAATTCATGGCGGTCGTTAAATCAAATGCCTATGGACATGGTCTTTTGGAAATATCAAAAATTTGCGCGGAATCAAAAAAAGTTGATTGGCTTGGCGTGGATTCGGTAGAAGAAGCGCTCGCGATAAGAAAGGCAAAAATAAAATTGCCGATACTCGTGCTCGGGTATATTCCCTTTGAGGAGCTAAAAAAAGCCATAGAAAATAATATTTCTTTTGTTGCGTATAATGACGAGCTTTTAAGTCATCTCGCGAAGATGAAGACCGCAAAGAAAATTAAAATACACTTAAAGATTGAAACCGGCATTTCTCGCCAAGGGCTTGCGGGCGAAGAACTTATTTCTTTTGCTAAAAAAGCCCTTAAGAATAAAAATATTTTTATAGAAGGTGCATACACACATTTTGCGAATGTTGATGACACTACAGATTTTACTTATGCGAAAAAACAGCTTGATGCTTATGAGAAAAATATCGCCGAGCTCGAAAAGATCGTTCACATCCCAGTCAAGCATACCGCTTCGTCCGCGGCCACTATAAATTATCCGGAGACGCATTTTGATATGGTCAGGACAGGCATTTCTCTTTATGGGCTCTGGTCTTCAAAGGAGACAAAACTCTCATCGAAGGAGCGAAAAATTAAGATAGATTTGCGACCGGCGCTTTCATGGAAGACCCTTTTGGTGCAGGTGAAGAAGGTTGAGTCGGGAACGCCAATCGGATATGGTCTCACAGAAAAAGTCAGACGAGATTCTACTATAGGCATTTTGCCGATCGGTTATTGGGATGGATATGATAGAGGGCTCTCAAATATCGGCGAAGTGCTTGTGAGAGGGGAGCGTGCCAAAGTCCTCGGGAGGATATGCATGAATATGACTATAGTTGACCTAACGGATGTTAAGGGGGCGAGGCTTTTTGATGAAGTTGTTTTGCTCGGAAAGCAGGGGAATGAAGAAATAACTGCAGATGAAATTGCCGGTAAACTTGGAACAATAAATTATGAAGTTGTGACACGAATAAATCCGATGATTAGTAGGATAATAGACGGTGGAAAGTAGATGATGGTCATAAAATATCTTTACATTACAACTTAAAGAAAGTAGTATTTAGACAGAAAAAGAACATTAAAAAAGGGGGATGAGGTATGAATCGACTTTCCTTGGGCAAAGTTGAACTGAGCCGGGTTGTCTCTCGCGTAAAGTTGCAGTACTCAATTAGTGATAATTTTGAAAATGAACAGGACGAGTCAGATGCGCTTAAAATTTCTGATTTGATCGAAGAGGACAAGAAGGCTTCTGAAGTGTGTGTCATGTTGTCATTTTTTGCCGGATTTGTTGTTTTTCTGTCCGTTGTCTCTCTCGGCACGCTAGTCACGGCACAATTTTATCTTTTGCTTGGCGTGGCAATGGGAATCTTAACGGGATTTGCATTTTATTACCTTTACTCGTTCTTTTCTGGTAAAAGCAAGCTTGATATCTTCCTTGGTGCAGACAATCGCAAGAAAAAGATCGCCGATAAGGTTAAAATTTTAAGAGCCGAGCTCGGTCTCTAGCGACCATAGCCTCCCCAAAATCGGGGAGGTTTTTTATTTTATATTATCAATAAGAAAAGGTACCCAGTAGTAGAATTTGGCAACGCACATAGTGCGGCTTGACGCCTTTGCCAAATTTCACTACGGGGTGTAGTATTTGGCTTGAAAAAAAGAAGTTCCTTGAAAGGGGAGTTGCTACGATGAGAAAGGTCATTAACCTTCTGTTTTTAGCCGTCTTGTGCTTTTTTGCTTACAATACTTGGCAAACAAATGAGTTGAATAGCCACTTTACTCTTCTCTACACGTCGGAATTTTCAACGCAAAAGGACATTCGTATCACTGATGGCGACGAAGAGAGAACCATTGCATTCGCGGGCAAGACTTACGAAGCGAGCGTGTACATGATCAAGCCGAGATTCCGTGGCGTCAGCAAGAGTCAGTGCCTTAGATTCGTTATGAGCAAAAATGCTTATCTTGTTGGATTTTATACTCAGTATGTTATCAGCCAAGATATCGCCGATATGGTCACAAGGAACGGCGAGATTAGGGAGTTCCTTATGTTTAAGGGTAGCGATCACGAGCCTATCTGTATCAAGAGGTGCCCACCTCGGGAGGATGAAAAGTTCTCTCGGACTTTCGAGGTTGAAATTTGGCCTCGCGAACCTTGGACATACGGCACTGCTATTCTGTACATCAAAGAGAAATAAGGAGGCGAGCGAAATGAATTTGTCTGATCCTCACAACGGTGCCAGGTTGAGCTTATGGATTACAATTATAATTTTCATATGTTTTGCCGTGGGCGGTATGGGCGCTTGCATGATGGATAGCTCGGATAAGTATTTACTCATCAAAAAAGAAGATTACGACAAATTTGCCGAGAGTTACAAAACACTGGAGAGGGCCTATGACGCCATCATCAAGGAGGCCAACGTGCTTCGCGAGGAACGCGATGCGCTCCTGAAGCGTGTCGAAGAGCTCGAGGCGGAGCTTGCTAAGGAAAAGAGCAAGACGACTGGCGAGGTCCTCGATCACAAGGCCCACATTTGTTTCCGCTGTTATCAGAATCTCGACACGAGCCTGACCAAGGATGAGATGGCGGTCGAAGAGAATCTTCTCTTGGAGCGAGCGCGAATCATGAAATTTACGCGCTGGCGACTTAATATTCTCCCCAAAATTTTTGAAGTGAAGTAAAATTTGGCCACGTAGAGATACGTGGCTTTTTTACCCGCTTCACCCGCCAAAATTTATGAAAATAAATTTAGGCGGGCAAGAAATTTTCTGGATTGAACAATTTAGAAGGGTGTCTTTACAAAAATTTTATATATGATATTTTCAATTAAATAGTTCGTTGGAAAATAACACATAAATAAAGAGGAGAAGGCGGTGTGCTTATGCGCTTTTTGGCCTGGGCTTTGATCTTGTTCAGCTGCGCATTGAGTGCCGGGGCCATTTGGTTTTTGGCGCTTATTTGGATACAGACAACCCCGTTTTTTATCGGACTGTTTGCTACTCCAATCCACGAAATGTGTCACCTAGATGCCATCGGCGCGGTCGAGTGGTATACCGGCAAGAATGCCATAATTCTCAAGGTGTCTTTGTTTAACGCAGACTTTAACAGCCTTACCGATTTTCTCCGCTCTATTATGGAGATGGACGAGTCGGCGAGATACATGGGGTATGTTAAATGGTTTGATGAAGACGAATTCTCTTGGGAAGAAAGATTTTTTGTAAGCCTTATGGGCGGTGTGGGCAGTACCATATTTATTCTGTGTTTGTGGTTTGCGTCATGGAAGTGCTTTATGAGGGGAGTGGGAACAAATATTTTTGACTACACAATCATATTTGTCTTCTGCCATGCTCCTTTTATACTAGCGACAATGGAGTCTCTCGACTACGCTTTTCTAGAAGCTAGCCGGATGGGAGCTCCGATAATTTTCTTGTAGGATTTTGGGTGTCTTTTAACAAGGACGCCCTTTCTTTTTAATTGATTGGCAAAATATTGTGCGACGCGATGTAGGGTTCTCTTTTGGGAATGTGCTATAATATTTACATGATCAAACAAACACAAAACGGTGGTTTTATAAAATTAATACTACTTTTTGTCGTCGGAATTATTGTATTAAGTTATTTTGGTTTTAATTTGAGAGAAATCTTAAATTCCGATGCAGTAAAAAATAATTTTTTAGCAGTTTGGGATTTTCTAAGCGGATTATGGACTAATTATTGTGTACCGCTTTTTTCTAAATTCTTTACTTCCTAAAATTGCCCCAGGGAAGAGAAGTGGGTGGTACCCCGTAGTGAAATTTGGCAATGGCCAAAGGCCGCGCCACGAAGCGCGTTGCCAAATTCTACTACGGGGTGGTAGGTAGATACCTGGAGTTAGCTTAAAAACCCTAAAACAGGTAAATTAGGTCAAAAGGACAAATTTCGTGATACATATGTATCACGAAATTTTTATAGAGACCCGCCAAAGGGTGAGGGGCGGACGATTAACTACTCATCAAAAATATTTGCGCACGTCCTAGATGATTTTAGAGGGTCGTTTTAGTCTGAAAATTATAAAACTATTAAGGGGAGGGGCTATTTCATAAATAGCCATATTTTTGTATATATTGTGTCGCAAAATATATCATACATTTTGCGATGACGTCGCAAGCGGCGTTGCAAAATGTGCATTGTGCGACAGTTTAAAGATTCTTCCGTATGTCGTCAATTACTATTCTATCTGAAATAAAAAATTCATCAAGCATAATTTTTTATTTCACTGTGGATAACTTTTGAAAATAGGGGAAGTAGCCCCTAGCTAGATTATACGAATTATTATAATATATTAGTTAGTGTGTGAAGCTTAAGCTAATTAAAAGTTAACTTATGCTTCTATGTGGACTAAAAAAGTTTTCAAAGTAGGCGATAGTATCGCTGTAACTTTGCCTGTGGAAATTTGTCGAACGTTTAATATTAAACGTGGCGACTATTTGGTCGTGACTATTGGAAAAGATCACGAGATCCAACTTATAAAATTTGATCCGAACAAGCGTCCGGATCTTTTGGACTTCGAGGAAAGAGAAGTGCCTATAATAAATTTTACTAACTAATTTTTTTATACAATGAACGATACAACAAAAAATATTTCTCTCGATTTAATAGACGATCCAAAACTAGCGATGAGATCAGACGTCGACTCTGACGACATCGAAGAACTATGTTCTTCGATGAGAGAGATCGGACTCGTCGAGCCGATCGTCGTCAGACCTAACGGCGAGAGATATGAAGTGATCGCCGGACACAGAAGAACACGCGCCGCGCGTATTCTTGGCTGGCCGGTGATACTTGCTGTCATCAAGCAAGCAGATGACAATGATACTCTCGCCATGCGACTCGCTGAAAATTTATCGCGACACAATGTTGATCCCGTCGATGAAGCATGCTTCATCGGAGAGATTATGAAGACATACAGCTTCACTGCAAATGATGTCGCAGAAAAATTAAAGCGTCGTTTAGAATGGGTTGAAGAACGACTAGAGGTGTTTCAAATGCCGCAATATATGCAACAGCATTTAAAACTAAAAAAATATCCTCTAGGCGCAGCGCTTTGGATCTCAAGAATTGAGAATGAAGCTACTAAAAATTATTATGCCAACTGGGCGGCGATCAATGGAGTATCAGTCGCCGGCGCAAAACAGTGGCATGATAATTTAAAAGCCACCAACTTTAATGTTGATCTTACTAGTGTCGAAATTAAAGATGAGGGCGGTCAAGTTCAGCAGGTAGTTAAAATGATCAAGTGTGCAGCCTGTCATGAAGACTGCGAACTCTCTAAGGCAGATTCCGTTTGGGTTCACCCAACCTGTCACTAGATACTATATAGGGGTATAGTTTTATCCTTATAGAGATTATTTTAAAATTAAGATAAGCCGCCGCCTTTTTTGGGCGGCGTCCTATTGTGTGGGGGGAATTTATTTATTTATTACCGTGTTTGTAGGTAATAA
>JAKLHJ010000023.1 GCA_022710205.1 Patescibacteria group bacterium
TTCTCCGCCGAGGCACCCCGACAAGCAGATCACGTTCTTCCCATATTGACGAAGAAGCTCCCTGTCCATTCTGGGTTTGTAATAATAACCCTCGAGGTTTGAGAGGGTCACCATTTTAACAATGTTTTGGTATCCGTCTTTATTTTTTGCGAGTAATGTAAGGTGGTATCTCTTGTTGTCCACGTTCGGGCGCTTATCAAAACGAGTGTTGTTTGCAATATACGCCTCAACCCCAATAATCGGCTTTACCCCTTCTTTTTTTGCTTTTTGATAAAATTCGATAGCTCCATGTAAATTTCCGTGGTCAGTAATTGCAATTGCAGGCATCTCGTCTTGTTTGGCGAATTTGATTATCTCCTTCGGCTTCGAAAGACCATCGAGAAGGGAGTAGTGGGTGTGTGTATGTAGGTGAACAAACTTCTTCATGAATTACGAATTAAAAATTAAGAATTACGAACTATTAACTTAGTATATCAAAATTAATCGTCATTGCGAGCAGGGCGAAGCAATCTAGGTGTTGGTCCAATTAAATCTGGATTGCTTCGCTCCGCTCGCAATGACCCAAACAAAAAAGCGCCTCTTTTTCAAGAAGCGCTAACTGCATATGCTACTTTTTCTTTCCCTTGGGCTTGACGAACTTCGTCAGCTCGGCGCGAAACGGAACTTTGTCTTTAGGATAGAAGTAACTGTGCCACAAACGCCAGGGGATACCTTTCGCCGTAAGAGGACCTTCCGGAGAATGGATCATCCTGACCTTAACCCTGTGCAACTCCTTGCCGGCGTGATCAAAAATGGCCAATAAGTCGCCATCGTCGAAGAGAACTACCCCGTCCCAACCATCAGTATCGTAGCCATCCTGCCTCAAACCGTATCCGTGGCGTTCCATACCTTGCTCCATCACATTCTCAAGCGTGCCAACGTAAATGATAGTCTCTCTGGGCTTCTTCTCAGGCGGATTAAGGGCCAGATGAAGCCTCTTCATATCAATCTTGTCGACCTTGGCAAGTCCAAGCTCGCGGAATACTCCCATGTCCAAAAGTTTCTGAAAATCGGCATTCGTCATACCGCCGCTCAAAATATCATCAACAGCGCGCTCCCATTGTTCAGTTGTGGGCGTTTTCATAAGAGAACCTCCTTATATTTTATTTTTTCAAAGTCCCAACCCGTCGCCATACTACCACTCAAACGGGCAACTGTCTATTTAACTTTCTGACTAAAAATAAGATAATTGGGTATACACAAAATGGATAAAAAATTTGAATGGTATATAGGCATAGACGAGGTCGGGAGAGGGCCGCTTGCGGGGCCGATAACTATATGCGCCGCAGCATTTCGCGACAGGAAGCCGCGCGCGCTATCCGGCATCAAAGACTCAAAAAAACTTTCGGGCAAGCAGAAAGGGGAGTGGAAAAAAGAGATAGAAAAAGAAAAGAGCTCCGGAAGAGCGGTGTTTTGCATATCTTCATCGGATCATCTGACCATCGACGACATGGGCATGACACAAGCGACGGCCCTCGCCATAAATGAGGCGCTCGACAAGCTAGATCTCGACCCGGAAAAGTGCCTTGTGCTCCTAGACGGCGGGCTAAAAGCGCCGGAAAAATTTATCTATCAAGAGACAATAATAAAAGGGGACGAGAAGGAGCGCGTAATATCGGCCGCCTCAATAATCGCAAAAATAGACAGGGATTCTTTAATGGATAAATATTCGGGAAAATATCCTGAGTATGGGTTCCACCTTCACAAGGGCTATGGCACACGGGCCCATTATGAAGCCCTGGAAAAACACGGCCCCTGCGAGATACACCGAAAGAGTTTTTTAAGCTCACTAAGAAAACAATAACTTTTTCTATTTTCCTACACGTCCTACTCTCTACTTTCTACCTTCTATCCACCTCAATGAAATAGCGCACCATTAAAGATATTTGTTATAATCAATTCGTAATTAGTAATTATTAATTTGTAATTTTTTATGCTAGGACCAAGAAAAGATGCAATATCATGGGATGAGTGTTTTATGAGGATTGCAAGAACCATAGCAGAACGCTCAAAAGACCCGAGCACGCAAGCGGGAGCCATTATTGTCACAAAAGAGAATGTGCCTGTGGGTCTCGGCTATAACGGCCTTCCTCGCGGGCTAAAGAATGAGGAATTTCCATGGGATAGAGAGGGTGATTTTCTGGATGTGAAATACACTTATTTGTGCCACGCCGAGGAAAATGCCATCTTTAATTCAAACAATACAACCAAGGGATGCAAAATATATGCAACGCTCTTTCCTTGCAACGAATGTGCAAAGTCTATTGTCCAGAACGGAATAACAGAGGTAATATACGAGAGCGATAAATATCACGACGAAAAAATTTGGATTGCCTCAAGAAAAATTTTAGACGCCGCGGGAGTGACATACAGACAATATTCTTCAAAAGAGTAGTTTGACGTTATCTATTTATTTAGATATAATGCGCTGAATGAAAACGTTCAGCATTATTACGCTTTTTCCGGAAATGATAGATTCATATATAAATGAATCTATTTTGAAGCGCGCGCAAGAAAAAAAACTAATAAAATTCAAGGTTTTAAATCCGCGTGACTTTACGACCGACAAGCACCACAAAGCCGACGACAGACCTTATGGCGGAGGACCGGGAATGGTAATGTATGCCGAGCCGATACTTAAAGCGGTTGCCAAAGCCAAAGGGAGCAAACCGGCAAAAATCCTGATAATGTCTCCACGTGGTAAACAATTCACAAACGAATTGGCCAAGAAGCTGGTCACAAAGAACGAAAATATAATACTCATATCAGGAAGATATGAAGGGATAGATTCTCGTGTTAAAAAAATACTTAAAGCGGAGGAGATCTCCGTTGGGCCATTCGTCGTGACAGGAGGGGAGCTGCCGGCACTTATAATAATAGACGCGATGACAAGACAGATAGAAGGCGTGCTCGGTAAATCAGAATCAGTTGAAGAGTCTCGTGTGTCAAGCGGAGAAATGTATACCAGACCGGAAATTCTAAAATATAAAGGCAAAACATATAAAGTGCCAAAGGTATACTTGTCGGGCCATCACAAAAATATTGAAGAGAGGCGCAAGAGTCACTAAATATTCTAAAAATCTGTTATAGTAACAGTAAGATGAAATCCCGTTAGAGATTAAAATGTTTTATTATACATATTTATTAAGAAGCAAGAAGGACGGTAAGTGGTATACTGGGGTCACAAATAATTTACGGAAGCGCTTTTATCAGCACAACACAGGAAAGAATACTTCCACGAAAGGCCGGGGTCCATTTGAATTGATATATTACGAAGCATCTTTAAATGAAGAAGACGCTGGGTCGAGGGAAGTTTATTTAAAATCTGGGGTGGGCAAGCGTTATCTAAAGAATAGATTGAAGCGCTTCCTATCTCTAACGGGATGAAAGCTGTTATTTTAGCTGCCGGAAGGGGAATAAGGCTCCGTCCGCACACAGACCAGATACCCAAGCCCATGCTAAAGGTGGGTGGGGATCCTATCCTTTTTCACACATTATCTATATTACCCGACGAGGTTTCGGAGGTCTTTATCATTGTCGGCTGGCTTCAGGATGAGATCAAAAATTATTTTGGAAAAGAATTTAAGGGCAAGAAAATAACATATCTGTCGCAGAACGAACCGAAAGGGACATTCCACGCGTTAAGCCTCGCTAAAGATTTTCTAGACGAGCCGTTCTTGATGATATCCGGCGACGATATCTATTCAAAAAAAGATATAAGCGAAGTTTCAAAAAAAGAATCAGCGGTCCTTGTGCACAAAACTCAGAATCCGGAGAGGTTTGGAATCTGTAAAAGGGGACACGACGGACTTCTCTGTGAAATAATAGAAAAGCCGAAAGAATTTGTCGGCGACCTTGCCAATATCGGAGTATATAAGTTAAAACCCACCATCTTTAAGGAGGATATCGTTTGGGGAGGAAATGGAGAGCAGGTTCTGGCACCGATGATCGGCAACTTGGCTAAAAAAGAAAAAATATGGCTCACAGAGGCCTCTTTCTGGCATCCGATAGGGGATATAAGTGATCTAAATAAAGCCCAAACCCTCGACTTGACAGAGGTGTCCTAGGAAGATATATTGTTTATAGATTTTTTGTCCTTTTCACAAAATACGTCGCGACACGATCGCAGACCAAAACAGGAGGTAATATATGAAAAGCGCAAATGAGTACATTCGCGAGTTTAATGCATTTGCAAAAGACAACAAAGACTGGGCGCTTCGAATGATCTTCCTCGGATTTTTGGCTGAGATGATGGAGGCCCCCTGCATCGCCGACAAGAATCTCTCTGCCAAGGAAAAAGAGAAAAGACAAAAAGATTTTCTTTCTTTCCTCGACGGACAAGATGCAAAATGGAAGGCAATCTCTATCGCAACCAAGGGCGCAGTCGTAAAGAACGGCTTTAAGGCGCTTCTTTTAAAGCATTTTCCACACATTTTTAATAACTGGAGAATCAGAAAGCTTCTTTCGACGTAAGCATTACTCAAAAGCAGACCCTCTCGTGGTCTGCTTTTTTATTTATATGAAAACTGTTAAAATCTAAAAATGAAAGTTATTGGTATCACCGGAACGAATGCATCCGGCAAAGACACTGCGGCGGATTATCTAAAAGATAAATATGGCTTCAAGAATTATTCTCTATCCGATGAGATACGTTTTGAGGCGACGCAGAGGGGACTGCCTCACGAGAGGGAAAACCTTAGGCTTATAGGCAATGAGCTAAGGGAAAAATTTGCACCAAATGAGCTTGCTGTAAGGGCGACAAGAAGAATCACTGCGAGCGGCGACAATAAGGTCGTTGTCACAAGTATCAGAAATCCGGCCGAAGCAGAGTATCTAAAAAATAATTTTCCCGGATTTAAATTGATCTACGTGGATGCTCCAGTAGAAATGAGGCATGAAAGGTCTCGTGCGAGGGGTAGGGTGGGTGATGGGGTCAATTTGGACGATTTCAGGGCGGCCGAGGCAAAAGAGCTCGAGGGAGGCAAAACAGGGCAGCAGTTACTTAAGTGCCAAGACATGGCAGACTTCGAGATCATTAACGACGGAACTTTAGAAAAACTTTTTGAGAAGATAGAAAAAGTTTTGTCACAAATATAAGAAAATAATTTTCGCCCGCCGGCACACGGCGGGTGTTTTTTATAAAGGGGAGAATGGTGTTTAAAATAGATAGTGAGTCGCACAATGTTTATTGTGCGACGCATTATCAAAGCTTCACACACTACCCTACGTCGTCAGCAGTACAAATGTTGCGCACAACTATATCAGCAACTTTGTCGGACTTTATAGGATCCCCTCTTTTCTCGGAAGACACGAATACGTTCAGAGAAAATTGGAACTCACATTTTCGCCGACTGGTTGGATCGATGAACTATATTTTCGTAGGCGCTTTTAGAGCGTTCGTGGGCTTTTTCGGAAAACCCCCCTTGCATATCCCCCCGGCTTTTCTCCCACCAATTTCTCCGCTTCGCTACGAAATTGGTGTATAGATATTTAATATATATATAAATTTTTGTAGAAACTGTGGATAAGTATGTTGATAAATAAAAATTTTCTTTTAAGAGGAGTGGCTAACTAGAAAAAATTTTAGTTCGTCACTAGGGTGCGCTTAGCCATTCCTCTTTGAGGAAAATTACAGCCTCAAATATCTCACTGGCCAGTGGATAGATTGAAGTAAAAATTTAATAAATAATTTTTAATAATAAAAAAATGGAAGTTAGATCAAACGCCACAAAGTGGGCAACAAGATCGGCTGCCGCTGGCTCAGATTACGCTTCAGGAGTTCAGACTCCTAGGAGATCATGGGCTGCCGCTACGGCTGCCTCCGAGGGCAACTACGAAGCCGGTGTAAACGCCGCTATCGCTAGAAAAGCTTACGGAAAAGGTATTTCAAACGCAGGTGACGCGACATGGCAGAAAGGTGTCGCAGAAAAAGGAAGAACAAGATATCAGCAAGGTGTTTCTGTTTCTTCTGATAATTATTCAAGAGGATTTCAGCCTTTCGCTGATACTCTTAGATCCGTCACTTTGGCGCCTCGCGGTCCAAAGGGTCAGAACTTCGGCAGAGTTCAGCAGGTCGGCGAAGCTCTTAGAGCAAAGAAACTTCAAGCTTAATAGTTTAATCCCCTATCTTCATGAACAAAGTATCTAAAATTTACGACGGAACAGATCCGGGGGCTACTCCGGGACGAGTTTTCACCGCTTCAATCGGACAGGAAACTATAGTCCAAGAGGGCAAGTTCCTAGATTATTTGATGTTCGGTCTTAAGGGCGCCGTTTCCACCGCCGCCGTTGCGATCGAAGATTTTGCCGGCGTTCTCTCCGAGTACACCTTGAGAGTAGGCGCTGACACAAGAATACTCCTCAACTTGAGGCAAATGGTCGCTCTTATGGCTTTCTACTATGGCGAGCTTCCTTTCATATGGGAGAACACCGACAACACCGGTAACGACTTCATCGGAGGCGTAAAACTTCCGTTGAACCTCGCTGTTGACGCAAACAAGCCTATCAACCACGCAGCCACAAAGACAGCCGTTGCAAACGTCGGAACGGAAACCTTGGGAATATCCGGCTACTTCTCAGACGCAGGAAATGGCAAGAAGCCGATCCACGCTGTCGCTATTTCTAAGACAACCGCCGCCGCTACAGGTTACGACCTCGCGGACGTTACGCTTCCTCCTATCGGTAAGCTAAAGGGAGTCATCTTACAGCACGCCAATACTTTCGCAGACGGAAATATTGACATTTCCGTTCAGAGATTAAGGCTTTTGGTAAACGGACAGATCAGCTCTCAATTCAACTCATTGACCGATTCTGAGGGCATACCGGGCATATTCAACGGAGTAGAAGATCCTATCACAGACATGCTCAAGGTCTTCTCATTCTTCAGACTTCCCGGAGACGGAATCGATTTGAAAGCTAACGAAGTCAAGTTCCAACTCGATGTTGAGGACGCTTCCGACGCTGTCGCTATCATTCCGGTCATCGAGATCGAATAATGAAACCCGAAAAGAACACCAAAATGTTCACGCACTGCAGGGGGTGCGGACAACCTTTTGAAAAGTTATCGCCCTCGGGCGAGAAGCTCGGCAAAACGGTCAGTTCGTACCCCGACTGTGTCGGGTGCTTCTTAAAGAAAGTGCGTAACGATAATTTATCGCGGAGATTTAATTTAAAGGTCTAACATGAGAATTACAATTGGAACGGAGGCAAAACAGATACTCGCCGCGAACCCGAAGCGAAAGCGCTGGGAATTGCAGATGATACCTCAGTCGATAGAAGCCGGCAACACCGGATACATCTACATCGGCAAAGGTTATCCCCCATCAACGAACTCGGACTCAATGGCTAAAGACGCCATATTGTCCGACGGCGCTTCTGTCGGCGACAACGTCGACGCTTTGCTCGAAAAGTGTCCGTATACCGGCGCAGTTTGGGCGGTCGCTACGATCGCAGCTCAGGTCTGCACTCTGTTCGAAGAAAACATAACCGAAAATGGGAACTCGAAATAAAAGTAAAACCATGAAAAAACAAGCTATCGAAAAAGGAACTAAAGTCGAAGTTTTGGGCAAGGGCGAAGGAGTCGTGAAGCATGTAAGCTTCAAGGACGCCGAGCCGTTTCCTATCGAAGTCTACGCGGTGGAGTTATCCACAGGCGAGACGAAACACTTCACAGCCGACGAATTGAAAGCTTAATCCCCTGCTTATGAAGATAAACAAGGAAAAGCTTATCGAAATAATTCTGACGGCTCTTGTGGGCGCGGGCATAGCATTCCTGCAAAGCCTTTTGCAAGGCTTATCGGGAATTGCGATACCGCACATTGATCCGGCAACGGCTGCGTCGGCCGCCGGTATCATACATTCGGCGCGTGTCTTAAATTGCTAAATATGTCAAAAGAACTATTGAAAAAAATTGTTACCGGCATGGGGATCGCTTCCGCAGGAGGCGCGATCACTTTAGGCGCAGGGACAATGAACTTGACTGATGTCGATTTTATGACGACTGTAATGACGGTCGTCTTTTCCGCTTTGTTCAATTTGTTTTATGAATGGGCGAAGCGTCAGCTTGAATAAATGAACATACCAAAAAAGATAATTGTTCATCATTCCGGCGACTCCTCCCCTATTGACCAACTGTCAAAAATAAACAGATACCACGAGCAAAGAGGTTTCGACAGATCGGAACTCGGATTCTTTGTCGGCTATCACTATCTCATAAACAAGCTCGGGATAGTGACGCGGACAAAATACGATCATGAGATCGGCTGCCACGACGCCGGCGAGAATATAAATTCTCTGGGCGTCTGTCTTGAGGGCGATTTTTCTCTTGAACTTCCTACGGAAGAGCAAGAGAAAGCGCTGGGCGGCCTTTTATGCGATCTTTGCAGGAAATATCGCCTTACGGCGCTAGATATTGAACCGCACAGGATAAGAGACGATACAGAGTGCTACGGCACTCTTCTATCCGATGACTGGGCTTCTAAAATATATCTTAAATTTGAGCTTGATTATTTGCGTAAATTTCTAACATGGTGCCAAATAAATTTGCAACATTTTTTAAAGTAGTAGTGCTTACCGGCGCACTGCTTACGCTCGGCCTTTATTTGGGCTATGCGGACAAAACAGAGGCCGGCGTTAAATATCCGGTAACTGCTCTTATAGGTACCGGCGACATCAACTCCGATCAAATATTGGACGATACAATAGTAGGCGCCGATCTATATGAGGACGCCGACTTTTATATCGGCCGTCTCATTTCAGCTTCGACGACTTTATCGTCGATGTTCGGAGGAAATGTATTGCTTGCTACATCTACCGGAAGCGTTTCTATCGGAGACGCGACGACCAATAACACGATCGTCTCTCTATTGGGAGACTCGGCAAAATTGGGCATAGGGACATCAAGTCCGGCTGCAGCTCTCGACATTTATGGAGACGGACTTAATACCGGAGGTATATCTTTCGGCGCCGGACCTGGTTCAAACCCTGCATACATTTGGTATGGAGGAAATGAGTTAGTTTCTCAGGTAGCGGAAAACGGCAGGTTTGAATTTTGGTATGACGCTGGCGGTGTGAATGAGGTAGATTTGTTGTATATGGACAAGGAGACCGTGTATTTTGATAATCTGGGGTTGACAGCTGAAAACGCCGGTCCATCTTTCGGCATAAATACAACATGGAATACTACCGCCGCCGCTACAGGCATATCTTTTGCCGTTGCAAACACGGCTTCAGACGCGGCTTCAAAAGTCATCGATCTTTCGGTTGACTCTAATTCTGTATTTAATGTCGGAGTAGACGGAACAGTTTACACTCCGACAGCGTTAGGCGTTGCGACAACTTCACCGGCTCAAGAGTTATCCGTTGACGGGGATATGTATGTCACCGGCTCGATATATTTTGGAGACGGTTCGACGCAAAGCTCGTCCGCCGAGAAAATATATGCTTTCGCTTCAAGCTCTGTGCTTCAGGCTTCAGCCGATACCGAGAGAAGCACGAACGAAAACGCTTACACTAAAGTGAAAGATATTGAAGTGAGGAGAGGCGGAAGCGTGAGAGTTGACTTTGACTGCAAGGACAACCAAGGCGCTTCAAACTCTAAGTGTCAAATATATGTTAACGGTGTAGCTGCCGGAACCGAAAGAACTCCGTCTTCTGCGACATATGTCACTTACTCGCAAGAAATATCGGTTGCCGCTTACGACAACGTTCAGCTCTATTACAAGAATCCGTCCGGCGACGGAGGTGCAATGGTATATGCGAGAAACTTCCGCATTTACTATACGCAAGTGTCTGTCGACGGAACAAGCGTAGCTCAAGACTAAAAATGCGAGGACCTTACAAATACGAAATATTGTCCAAATATCCGCATGTTTCCGCTTCGGAGGCGGATATTTGGACGAGGTTCATCGCAAAGTTTCCGGGCTTCTTCGATCAAGTCTGGTATGACGTTCAGATAGGAGGAATTAGAGGCGACCTGTCGGATCTTAAAGACGAATGGAAGTCGAACGCCGAGTATCTCGGCAAATACAAAATAGACGTCTTGGGACTTAAAGACGGAGTGTATACGATCATAGAGCTTAAGAAGTCTGCGACGACAAAAGCTCTCGGCGAAGTTTGGGCTTACGACTTCCTGTTCAAACAGGAATGGAAGCCGGAGAACAAAGTCAAAAACATGATCATCACAGACGAAGAAATGCCTAACATTAGGCAGATCGCGGAGGCTGAGGAGGTTGATCTTGTAGTTGTTTGAGTAATCTATCAGCTTCTTTTTTATCTTCTGCATACTTGCCGGAAGATATCCAAACATACAGAAATGAAAAGAAAAAGATACCAATCAAAATGACAATGTAATCAAACATAATTTTTATAAGAAGTAAAATTTTAAGTATTTTAATAAAATGGACCCTACCACAATAGTAGATAAAAGCAAGAATTTTTTCAATGTGTTAGATTCAATACCTAATCAAGCCGACAAGAATGAGGTCGTTAGAGCAACTATATCTAACGCCCAAAGAACATACGGTTTGACTGAATCAGAAGCAAAAGGAATGTTGGTCACAGCGGCAAAAGGTGCCGCAGAAGAAAAGGGTCTAAAGGGTGTTGACTTCGATACTGCCATAAAAAAACAATTAGCGATATTGAACGCAGGACAGGCAGACGAGGACTCTTTCCGATTTTGGTTAGCAAAACACGTACCAGAGATTGCTACTGTTTCCCATGTTGCCGGAGGCATTGTCATGGCGACAAGAGCGATCGAGTTCGCGAAAGTAGTGATAGCAGGTGGTTCTTTGGCGCAAGGTTTTGCGGCAATGGGACCAATAGGAATATTGGCCGGCTCACTTGCTGCACTAGGATATTTGTTGCCGTCAATTCTTAACGTATCAAGCGACTATACAGCCATGCAACCGACAATGCAATTATCGGTTTTGGCAGACCTAAAGAAACAGCAAGCTAAAGAAATATCAGGCTTCTCTACTTATGACAATACTGTTTCAAGAGTTACGACAACTAAGACAGCAAAACCTAAAGTATATGTTGGAACAATATTAGGCGGAACTGTGGGTAAGGCTTGGCCGTTCGTTCGTGTGTTAGATGACGAAATAACAGACGAAAAGGACCTGATGAATGACGCTCAGATCAATATGACAAATTGGCTCATGTCGCTTCCGGGCAAGATAACATACGAGATACAAGTAAAATACAACCCTTTCGACGAGAATCAAGTCAGAAAGATCGGCTACTGGATCACACTCGCTCTCTATGTGAACAACAACCTTAACAAGCGCTTGTTTATAGACGAGATACTTCTCGGTCCTATCAATCCGGTTAAGTATTGGCCAGATCAACAGCTAAACACGTCTATAAACGTCACACTTCCAAACCTGTTAAAACCTACTGAGATTAAAGAATTATTGCGTGGAGACGGTAATTTAACCACCGTAGACGCAGAGGGAAATATTATTGATGTTTTTGCTTTCAACAAACAAGCTGAGATACAAAAGCAAATGGCTGAAGCCAAAGCGAAAGTAGCAGAGCTTGAAAAGATAGCCGAAGATATTATTAAGAGATCTTCTTCTTCAACCGGTTCTTCAACCGAGTCGAAGCCGTCTTCTGCCGGGTCAACTATTCAACCGACTCTTGAACAGTTAACTCAAGCAAAGATCGACGAGGAAAACAAAGCAAAGGCCGCAGCCGCAGCATTTACAGGATCAAATATTCCGGCAGCGGAGACAAAGCTAGATACAAATATAGGACAAATTGCACAGCAATTTTATGGAGGAAGTTCTACACCGGCACCGACTCCTACGCCAACACCTACGCCGGCACCGGTTTCCCAATACCCTAAAACCGTCACCGTCATCGTCCCTGCGCTTATGGTCCGCTCTGCGCCAAACAGCTCGGCTTCTCTTGCCGGATCTCAAAGACTTTCGCAAGGTGAAAGCTTTACCGTCACCGGCAAAGTTTCAGGAGAGTCTGTCGACGGAAACAATCAATGGTGGGTTTCTCAGTATGGGAATTATGTTTGGACAGGTGGCACAACTTCTTAAAGTTTGTTAGATGATAGCCGCCGCCTTTTTTGGGCGGCGTCCTATTGTGTGGGGGGAATTTATTTATTTATTACCGTGTTTGTAGGTAATAA
>JAKLHJ010000024.1:0-272 GCA_022710205.1 Patescibacteria group bacterium
CTTATACCCATAGATGAAGAAGTGCTGAACGCCCGGTATCTTCATGTATACCTTCAGAAGAACAAGGACCGAGTTATTGTGCCACTAATGAAAGGCGCAGCTAATGTTTCTCTATCAGTGAAAGCTATTTCAGACATTGAAATACCTTTGCCAAGCATCGAGAAACAGGAAGTCTTGCTTAACAAGATTGATAGTATATCAAGCGAATACGAAGACTTCTTAAACGAGGCGGACGTTCAGGCAAGACTTTTTACTCAACTACGCCAAATCGT
>JAKLHJ010000024.1:282-11817 GCA_022710205.1 Patescibacteria group bacterium
AACTCACAGCCGAATGGCGCAAGCAGAATCCGGAGTCTATTAGCGGCGAGAATCATGCTTCTAAGCTTCTTGAAGAAACCCGAGCCGAGAAAGACTGTCTCATTAAAGATGGCAAACGACGTAATGAAAAATCATCGCTACCTATAAGCGATGACGAGAAGCCATTTTCTTTGCCAGAAGGATGGGAGTGGTGTAGGTTGGGTGAGATCTGTAATATTCAAACAGGGAAAAAAGATGCGAATGAAGGTTGCGAGAATGGGAAATATAATTTTTATACCTGTGCACAAGAGCCAATAAAGAGTGCAACTTATTCATTTGAGGGCGAGTCAATACTTTTGCCGGGGAATGGAGCTAATGTTGGATTTTCCTCCTACATTAATGAGAAGTTCGAGGCGTATCAAAGAACATACGTTTTAAACAATTTCTTAATGATGAATGTCAGGTATCTATTTACTGTTTTACAAGCTTCGTGGAAAGTCAGGCTAGGAGTTCAGTATGGTTCGGCTATCAACTACATAAAAATAGGAAATGTTATAGATTTTATCGTACCTATTCCACCAAAGATTGAACAGCAAATCATTGTAGATAAAGTTGATAAACTTTTGGCAATGATTAAAGAATTAAAAAAACAGGTATCGGAACGCAAAGAGCAAGCTGAATTACTGATGCAGTCGGTTTTGCGAGAAGCGTTTGAACATAGCCATGCATAAAGAGAACGCTGAGAGTTTGATTGAATATTGCCGAGAGAATAATCGGGTTAAGGGTTTTACCTTTTTTGCCATGGTATCAACACCCAGCCACTAAATTGACTTTAGTGCAATTTTAATGTATATTTCTTTGAGAGGGCATGTTATATGGCAAACAAACTAAGTTCAAAAGACTTGATAGTCTTGCTATTATATTCTAAGGGGCACAATAACAGACTGTGTGAACCCATAGAAGGTAAGACTCGCCTTATGAAAATGATGTTTCTTTTCGATAAGGAAATACGACGGAGTTTTAATCTAGATAAGAAAATACCCGAAAGCGCTTTTCCAAATTTTGAACCATATGATTACGGGCCATTTTCATCTCAAGTATACGCAGATCTTGAATTTTTAGTAGATATGGGGTTTGTGTCGGTAACAAAAAAAGAATGTAGTTCAGAAGAGTGTGTTTTAGAATCAAAGGAATACGAATACTGGCAGGCCAATTCAGGAGAGGAAGCAGTGGTGGAGTATGTCGACGAAATAACCACCTTCTCTCTTACGAAGCTGGGAAGAGATTTTGTCGAGAAAAAACAGCTAGGGGATTTTACGCAAAACCAATGGGATATCCTTAACAAGTTTAAGGCTAGATGCACAGGAATTGCCTTAAAGGCATTATTGCGATACGTTTATAATAAATATCCAGAGATGGCAACAAATTCAAAAATATTAGAAGAGATAATTAAATAATCATTATGGCGACATTACTAAAAAAGAGAACAGAGCATGCGATAGTGGGGGATTCATTTCAACGCATCTCCAAGCGCAAAACTATAAAAGCCTGTCGGGAAGTGCCATTATTAGGACGATGCGTTGATTTGATGTATATATCAGGAAACAGCTTAATTGCTATTGAATTTAAGCTTTTTGATTGGAGAAAAGCTATAATGCAATCTTACGATCATAAGTTAGGAGCAGATTTTGCTTATATATGCATATTGGAACGAAAAGTTACTACTAACATGCAAAAAGAATTTCAACAAGCTGGCGTGGGATTAATTTTTTATCGTGAAAAAGGCAGATGGCCTTTTGAGTTGGTCATAAAAGCTCCAAAGTCGAATGAAACATGGCCAGCAGTGCGCTCAAGAGTAGCTTCGTACATTAAAAATATAAATAGTGAGTAAACCCATATGTCAGATAAGCCAATTCATGGATTTCACATTGTTCGGTTTGGGATAGCAGGAGACCAACAATTCCTACTTGGAAATTTTCTAAATACCTATGATCAATTAATAATTAACGCCAACATAGTAGCACATATGCCCGCCGCGTTAACCTCGTTTCTTCTTATGAAGGCTAAAAATAAGCCTTATTTTGTAGACCCACAGACACATGCTTTTCAACACGACATAGATCATATTCAGTCAGGGAAAACCGGGGAAGTTAGGAGGTCTATAAAAAAACTTGCTGAATATTTTGGCAAACCAGTGATAACCTGCGTAGAAGAAAAAAGGCCCTTAGAGCCAATTGATTTTAGAAACGACAAAATTACACTAGATTATTGTGATAATGTATTGAAATTCCAGGAAGAAGCTATTTCCAAAGAAGCTACTAAATCCGATGCTGCTAAATACTATAAGTTTGCTCATGATGAGCATGGCTTAAAACTCAAGAAGATGTTTCATCCTACTCTTTTGGTTGCGCCGTATTTTTATTTAGATTTAGGAGATAGTTTTGATGGCTGGTTGCAGGTAAATTTGCGATGCGCAACGATGTCTAAAAAAATTTCTAATAAAACAGGATTACCTTTAGCAGTCCAAATAGTAATTAGCCGTGAGTTATTGTATGATAAAACAAGAATCAAAAAAATTGTGGATGGGTACCGCAAGACTAATGCGGATATATTTCTTATTTGGATTGATTCATTCGCTGAAAACGAAGCTTCGCAACAAGATCTTCTGGCCTATATAGATTTTTTAAAACAGTTGAATGATATAGCTCCGCTTGTCAATTTATATGGAGGCTTTTTTTCCATAATACTCGGTAAATGTAATATAGTAAACAATCTCGTTGGTGTTGCTCATAGTTTGGAATATGGTGAATCGCGGAGCGTCGTTCCTGTAGGTGGTGGTCTTCCCACAGCAAAGTTTTATTTTCCATCGCTTCATTCACGGCTACTATTTAGAGATGCGTTGCGAGCTGTAAAAGCAGTAGGTGGCGATAAAGATGTAAAAAGTTTCCGTGAAAATGTATGTGATTGTAGCATGTGCAAAAAGGTAATAAAGAATAAACCAGAAAGTGATTTTGGAATTTATGGAGAATCAAAGCCGATACAGATTAAAAGAGGTGGGCAGAATATCACAATTGAGTATCCACTAACCGAAACTAAGGAAAAAACAGTAAGCCATTATATGTGGACTAAGCAAAAAGAATACAGACAAAGCTATTCTTTGGAAGGGACCATTAGCGCTTTAAAGAGTACCCACGATAAGCTAGGAAGCATTATAAGGCTACGAAGCGTTGGGCATTGTGGTACTTGGGCGAATGTTTTGGAAACATGTAGTCAGTGAAAAATGATAAATGCGAAATGCCAAAAACGGTATATGTGCTAGGGGCAGGATTTTCCCATGATGCAAACATGCCGCTTCAGTCGCATATTTTGGATAGAGTAAAAGATTATTATGTTGGTATATTAAGCGGTAAAGACAATGATGAATTCCTTAAAATATCAGATACCTTTGTTCCAGATAGGAAGCAGCTAGAAGGATTTCTCGAAGCCGTTTTTTCTTCAAGCAAAACCCCATCCCTAGAAGACGTCTTTACTCTCTTAGACCAAACAATAATCAATAAAGCTTATTGTCACAGTTACTCTTGGCATCAGCTAGATAATATAAGGGATACGCTTAGGCGTTCGATTCTACTGATTTTTCACGATGCCCTAGAGAATTTTAAAAAAACCGAGAATGATTTTTATAAGTGTCTTGCGGCTTACTGGATCAAGGCTCGCATCGCAGCTGGTCGCAGGGGAGACCCTTATAGCATAATATCGCTTGACTGGGATGCCCTGGTTGAAGACTCCGTATACTGGTGCATTGATAATGCGAAATGTCGGAAGAAAGTTGATATTGATTTTTGTTGTTATTCCTCCCCTTTGGACAACTCATCGCCTCACACCCCTTCAATTCTTCAAAAAGCCATGGGGCTTTATAATATAAAGCTTCTGAAATTACACGGCTCTACTAACTGGCTATTTTGTCCTAACTGTAACAGAATGTTTACCGGAGTAGGAAGTAAGCAGAATGCTTGGAGTATGTACGCAATAGAGCGTTCGTGTATTCATTGCTCAAATAAAGATAGCAAAAATAAAACTCCGAAGCTGGAGCCATTTTTTATAACTCCAACATATTTAAAAGTCTTCGATAATGCGCATATACAAATGATATGGCATAATGCACATACAGAACTAGCGGAAGCCGATAAGATTGTGTTTGTCGGATATTCGCTACCAGAGGCAGACTATCATTTACGAACGCTGATGAAGCGGGCAATAAGGCCCGGCACGCCTATAGATGTTGTTTTAACGCAAAATGACAAACCAACAAAAAGAACACCAAGGAACCTAAGAAGATATTATGCGACTACCAGATTTGAAGATTTTTTCTCCTCCAATTCAATTAAATTTTATTTGGGAGGAGTGGAGCCGTATTTCAGGCGTATTATAGGCCGCTTAGATATTCGTAGCAAGTTAAGGCAGATTAATAGAAAACTTACAAAGTAATCCTCAGGTTTTTTAAATAACCTGTATTGAAATACTTAAGTTATCTCTGAGAACTCGAGGTAAAAGGCGGTTGTTAAAGAAAATATTAAGGTCGAGTTAATAAGGGGCACGCAGTTAAACGTATAGGACGGATCTATGCCGGATAAAATATTAGACGGTGTTTTTGAAGGTGGCGGAGTCAAGGGAGTTGCCCTTATCGGTGCTTTGAAGCGCCTAGAAGAGGAAGGGGTGCGTTTTAAGCGGGTAGCGGGGACATCGGCTGGTGCGATAACCGCGGCCCTTTATGCGGCCGGCTACAGCATCAACGAAATAAAGGATATCATCTGCAATAAAGACTTTAACGATTTTGCGGATATCAGGAACATTTTCAAGAAAAAGTGGTATATGATTGCCTTTCAATTTCTATCTTTATTTTTTTCTCCAACAGGATTCGGGATATTTTCTACAGATAAGTTTTACGAGTGGATTAAAAAGTTACTTGCGGATAAAAAAATTACAGATTTCAAATCCTTAAAAGATATTTATTTGAGGGTCTTTGCCGTGGATATAGTGAATCAGAAACTCCTCCAGTTCGACAAAGATGTAAGTCCCGATCTGGAGATTGCAGACGCGGTCAGACAGTCTATGAGCATTCCGCTCTTCTTTCAGGCCAAATGCGCCAAAGATTCGTTTGTAGTAGATGGCGGCGTTTTAGCAAATTACCCGATCGATACATATAATGATCAGGGGGGATTAACGACGACCATAGGTTTAAAGCTGATATCTGAAGAAGCGACACTACCGCCAAGCACGCCTTCGAATATCCTTGCGTATATCATGCGGATATTTGAAACGATGCAATTTGCTAATGAACGCATCCATGTCGAAAAGGCAGAATGGGCTAAAACTATCCCTATTCCTTGCGGAACAATATCGCCGATCAATTTCAATTTAAAAGACGAGGAGAAGAAGTTTCTCTGGGATTCAGGGTATAACGCCGCCAAGAAAGCGATAGACGAAGGCATTTTAACCAAGGAAGGCAGAAAATAAAGTAGCGCATACGCCTGGGGCATGTAGGGTCAAATCCAAAAGGGACACATCTAACCATAACTCGCAAAATAAAATATGTATATGGAAAAATGGTTAAAAGAGCTAAATAATGAAATTATTTCGATATTTCATCACCTTGATTTATATAAAAAACTTGCTGAAATCATTGATAGCAATAAATCTTTTGAAAAAATGGACAAAACTCTTTTGGAATGGATGCGAAAGTCTTTTATTGTAGATTTAGTCATAGGGATAGGTCGGATTTGTGATGCTACAAAAGGGACAAGAAGCCTCGTTAAATTTTTGCAAGAACTTAAAAACAAAAAAGAATATATAACACGAAAAAGATATTTAAGTTATTTTAACAATTTTCACTCTGACAAATCAATCAGCAACCACATGCTAAAAATCCAAAATAATTATTTTGATGAAATTGCTGGAAAAGAAACAGATAATTTGCCAGATAATCGAATAGACGAAGATATTGCAAAACTTGTTAGACAAGGTTCATGCAAGAAAATCCTTGATTTCAGAAACGAATATATAGCGCATCTTACTCAAACTAAAAGTCCCGTGCCTACTTATGGCGAATTACTTGAAGCATTTAACGTTATAGAAAAAATTGCTAATAAATATAATATACTTATTACAGGGGCAAATGGGGAATTTACCCCTGTAATGCAAGGGCATTGGAGTGAAGTATTAACGATACCTTGGATTAATAATCAATAGGTAAAATTGGGTTCATCCTACAAGGGGACCCACATAAAACGCAATCCCAAAAAACATAAGGAGAGCATATGCCTGACGGAGGAATTTTAGTCAAGATCAACGGAAAAAAGGTTGCGCGCTGCTATGCGATAGCATTTGATTATGATGAATGGCAGTATACGGTTAATAACAAGAAGCCGAAGGCCCTGCCTAAGAACACCGAAAGCATATCCGTTGAAGTTGAGCCTTAATAAAACCGCCGTTTTTTCATTCCTCATTCTTTTTGCCGTCTTCTCGTCCGTATTCGCGATCGAGCTGACCGGTGAATTTTATCCCGCCAAAGTAAAAGATATATCCGATAGGGCATACGAGCCCGCTTTGATCGAACTATTGGATAAGGCAGAGAGATCCATAGTTATTTCTATGTACAATATCAGCTTGGGGGCAAATGAGCGGAATCCCATAGCGTTTCTTCTTCAGGATTTACTGGAGGCGCGCCAAAGGAATGTTGAAGTCGTTATGTATGTGAACACCAATTTTAGGGAAATCGACAAAGCGCCGAATCAGTTTGTCAATACGCCGTTTTTTAAGAATTTATCGGATGCCGGCTGCGTTATCCATCTTTTACCGTCGCGCTTGCGGCTTCACGATAAGCTCATAATAGTTGATAGCCGGTTTATAGTTGAGGGGAGCACGAATTGGTCCATTTCGGCTCTGAAAGTGAGCTTTGAATCCGATACGCTTATGGATTCGCCCGAACTTGCCGGAATAAAGTTATCGCGGCTTAAAGCACTGCCTTTGATCGATGAACCTAAAAAGAAAGAGCCCCACCAGCGCTTATATTTGGAAAATTTGCCGGATAGCATATCCCTTCCGAAAGCAGTCCTTTTAAACAGCGAATATTTTCCCAGATTGCTTACCAATAGCGACGCCCGCTCTATGGATCTTTATCTTCTGCTTCTGGCCCATAGTCAGGCGGCGGGTAAACAAGGTTTTTTCATAGACATCGAAAGCATGGCTCTAAGCCTGGATATGCCTGTTTCGTGGCTTGACTTTGGCCTCAGGCGCCAGGTTATAAAATCACTCAAAAAGTTGGATAAACAGTATAATCTGGTACGCGTTAAGTTTTACCATGGCAAGGACGCTTGGGTTGAGATCGCAGCTCTTCCCCGGGAGGCCTTTCCCGTAAGCTCTAAACTCATTATTGACCGGAAGCTATCCCAGCGCTTAAAATTCCTGCTTATGGTTAAATCCTTGCTTGAGTCGCGGGGAGAGAACATTTATTCCATCTCAAAGCAGGACCTTGCCAAACGTTTCCACATCCACAGCTGGACCATTGGCGAGGCTTTTAAAGAGATGGAACAAGTTGACCAATTGTTACGCTAGTGATATTATTTGTTTACCAGCCATAGAGGAGCATAGATGATAAAACCTCTAAAAGCCGCTTTCGGTTTACTAACAAAAGTAGTAAATATTAGAACAAAAGATAATTTTATTGTGTCAACCATACAGAACCCTTCTGGTGTTTACGAAACAGCAGTTTTTAAAGTCCCTAACTTGTTTATTCTTTCGCTGATCGCTAGGTTTATAAAGCCGGCATTCATTGTGAATTCAGGTAATTGTGAAGACGCCGCACTTAAACATACGCAGGTTTGCCAATTATTTGAACAGCTAGATTCAAATGAATTAATTAGAAAATACAAAGAAAATGGCGCAATCGATAATACCAAGTTATTTAGCAGGGAAGATCATGCCATCCGGGATGACAAATCTTATTCTGCTGATGCTCGAACCTACTATAGCCGAGGGAATACGTATTTTGATAATAAAAACTATGACCAGGCCATTTCATACTATACCCAGGCGATAAACATTGATCCTCACCATGCTGATGCTTATTTCAACCGTGGCCTTATTCATAAGATAAAAAACAACTATGACCAAGCCATTTCTGATTTTACTCAAGCAATAAGTATTGATCCTTGCCACTCTTATGTCTATTCTAGTAGAGGCGCTGTTTATTGGGAAAAAGGAAACTATGACCAAGCCATTTCTGATTTTACCCAGGCGATAAACATCGATCCGCGTATTTCTATCGATTATTGTTATCGAGCAGATTCCTACTATCGTCAGAATAACTATGATAAAGCATGGGAAGATGTTCGTAAAGCGCAACAAATGGGATTTGCCATACCTACAGAATTTCTGAATAAGCTAAAAAAAGATTCCGGAAGAAATGGGTAAAGCCTCCTTCAGATATAGAAGGTTAAAAAGAAGAGCAAGTATAATAATTAATGCTGCGACCCATAAGGAGCTTTAATAGAAAGCAATGGGCAATCACATAATAATTAAGAGTTTCCGGATTAAGGACTGCGCCATATAGTAGTCGTATTATCCCAAGAAGCCTTCCTTGACATAGATATCAAACACGTTGTTTCTTAATCTTATCCCGCCTATCATCGCCTTCGGCACCCAGAATCTCCTGCCGTTATCCACTAGCAAGGCCTTCTTAGTCTCATGGATTATCCTGACTTGCACCCAAATATGCCTTTCCCCCGGATACAGAAGTCGGTAAATGCTAAGTAGCCGTTTCATATCGCTTTTCTCCTTTTTCTTTTATGGTCATTTAGGGCTCTGCAGGTCTTATAAATTGTCCTTTCGCAAACATTAAGGCTTTTGGATATCTCTTCGTAAGTCATGCCTAAAAGGCGTAATTCTGCCACTTTTATGGCCAATTTTTGGTATAATGGGAAGCGTTCTAAGGGCTGGATTATAATATTAACCGAGATTGTGGATGCGGTTCGAATTGGTTGCGACTGCGTCCGCCAGAATATGCCATAAAAAAGGAGGCAAAAAATGTGGTTAGCTACAACCTCTATTGCCGCGGCGGGCGCAACATTATTCAGGCTTGTCCTGCCCAAGGATTACAAGCTGGGTTTTCTGGCCCTGATGCTTTGGGGCGCGACCGTTATGATCCTTATCGACCATGTATTAGGATATGAAGGCGGCGAGTTTTTCGAGAAGACAACGGATGGCATGATAAAAAACGGCGTTGTATTAGGGATCGTAATGTTATTACCGGTGTTCCTGGCCTGGGGAATTTCGCTTTTAATCTCAGCACCAAAAAGGAGGTAAAATATGGCCTGTTTTCTTGCTCCCGCGGCCGCGGCAATAGCGGCAACTGCGGTAAGGAAAAAAATCCCCGAAAAATACCATATCGACTGGCTGGTCTCGATGTTATGGGGCGGGGTGGTAATGCTGGCGGTAGAGCATATTGCCCACGGAGAAGTTGTCCTTTATCCGCCGTTTTTGACCGCAGGTCTTCTTGAGGTATTCCCTGAAATATTAAGGGTTGGCGTACCGATGGCCCTGTCTATATTCCTGATATGGGGAATAATGGTCATGATTGCCGCCAGGAGAAGTAAAAAAGCAAAGTATGCAGGGGCGTAAATGGGTGTCATACCCACAAAACTTATCAGGACATATTTTACCGGTAAGGCCTCAAAATATGTTTTTGAACGATGCAAAGCGCCGGATAACCAGGCGATAAATAAGACAAACCTGTACATCCACATACCGTTCTGCAGGAATATGTGCCCCTACTGCCCCTACAATAAAATCGAGTACGATGAAATGCTTGTCAAGCCGTACCTCGATTCCGTTCTGAAAGAGATCCGGTTGTATAAAGAGCGCTTTGGCAGGTTTGAGATATCATCGATATACATCGGCGGAGGGACACCCACATTATTAATAGACGAATTAGGCGTAATTTTACGTGAATTCAAAGATTCCTTCTCGTTAAAAGGTGATATTTGTATCGAAACAAGTCCCAACGACATCTCCGATGTCGTGATTGCCAAGTTGAAAGAACAAGGAGTGGGATTGGTAAGTTGCGGGGTCCAAAGCTTCCAGGATGCAAACCTGCGATTTATCGGCAGAAAATATAAGGAAACGGAGTTAGGTCCAAAATTAAAAGCTCTTATGGGTGCCGGGTTTAAGTCCGTAAATATAGACCTGATGTTTGCGTTGCCCGGACAGGGGATCGATAACCTGAAATATGACCTGGAAAGGGCGATAGGATCAGGGGTAAACCAGGTGACTACATACCCTTTGTTCACGTTTCCGTACACGGCAATAGGGAAATATTTGCGTCTCAAAAATGTAAAGATGCCTGACATAATGGAGAGAAGAAAATTATATTATTTCATACACGAATATTTTAAGGAAAAAGATTTTGATAGGGTCTCTGTTTGGGGTTTTAAAAAAGGCAGCATGCCTAGGTATTCCTCGGTGACAAGGGACAATTATATCGGCCTTGGAGCGGGTGCAGGGTCGCATTTGCCGGACGGATTTTATTTGAACACTTTTTCGGTGGAAGAATATATAAACAGGTGTTCATCTGGCGAATTCCCCACGGCTCTACATATGAGGTTCAATAAACAGATGCAGGATTACTTCTGGCTGTACTGGAGGCTCTATGATACACGTATAAGTAAAGAATGCCTGTCCAGGGTATTCCAGGGAAAGGACAGAAAATTAACCGGGTTATTTAATTTGACAAATCTTTTGGGGCTTACAATAGAAGACGGTAATGATATTAAACTTAGCTTAAAAGGGGCCTTCTGGATCCACCTTATGCAGAATTACTTTTCATTGAATTATATCAATAAAGTATGGACCGTCGCTATGTCCCAGCCGTTCCCCGAAAGTATTGTCCTGTAAACCTTTCACCTCCATCAGCGTCTAATCACGCAGAAGACGGATAAAACCGTCACTGCCTGAGAGGAGGCGCGAGATGAAGAAGATAGCGATAACAGTGGCGATATTTGTGCTGTTGGGGTTTGCGGGAGTGTCGCACGCGAGCGACTGGGACCTTGTAGGAAAGGTGCTGACAGGCGTTGAAGGCGCCAGGATACTTACCGGCGGCAGGGTGGATATCATCGGAAGCGTGATGGATATCAGCGGCATAAGCGGCGGCCGGCAGGATTGCGGGTCGGGCGGGGGGATCGTCCGGCAGGAGAAGATCATAGTTGTCGAAAAACAGGCCCCGCGCAACAAGGTATGGGTCCCGGAGTACAGGTATGAGGACGTTTGGGTCCCCGGGCATACCGTATATGACCGGAGATACGGAAACGTCTATATCGAAGGGCATTATGTGCAGTATAAGGTCGAATGCGGCGGGCACTGGGAGTATGCTTCAGGCCGCGGCAGGGAGGTCTGCTCCGGAAGGGCGGGGCGGCGATAAGTTTCCAGTCGGTATACGGGGGCCGGGCATTTTGTCCGGCCCTTTTTGCGTGCTTATACAGTTGATTTCCCGTCGATAATGAGGTA
>JAKLHJ010000025.1 GCA_022710205.1 Patescibacteria group bacterium
GTCCTTTGTAGATGTTTTGCCCACGCTACCTGTCACTGCGACTATTCTCGGCTTATATTTTTTAAGAACGAACTTAGCCTCTAGGGTTATTATTGAAACTATTATGTTTTTAAAAATTGATTTCATAAATTCCAACTTTTCTCTACTTATTTGTCATTCCCGTGAAAACGGGAATCCATAGTTGACTCTGGATCCCCGCCTACGCGGGGATGACACGAATCACTATCTATCTGGAGGAATTTCATAATAACCGATAAGGAATTTGGCTATGTTAAAAAATGGCTCGGTCAAACTGTGTGAAGCGTATTCTACTCCTTGCGGGTCAACGGTGTAAAGAAATACCAGATATTTAGGATTATATGCCGGGAAATACCCAAAAAAAGTATGAATGAATCTGTCATTATAATAACCACCGCTTCCGTTAACAAGTAACGCTGTCCCTGTCTTTGCGGCAACAGAATAATTTTTTAATTTATAGGTTCCACCGAGCAAATTTTCATCAACAACCTTAACAAGCATTCTGCTTATCTCCTCAGAGGTCTTTTCTTTTAATATTCTTTTACTACTCTCTTCTTCCTCGGTTGAGGAATCCAAGCCGATCCTGTATTTAACCTTATTCACAACGGATGGCTTCACCAATATTCCCCCGTTGCCTAAAGAAGAGAGGGCGGTAGCCGCCTCTATGGGGCTCATCGCAATCCCTTGGCCAAAAGACGCAGTAGCGTAGTCAACCTCATATTTGCTATTTAAGTTTTTCACCAATCCCGATACTTCGTTTGGCAAATCTACTCCCGTCTTCTCTCCTATGCCAAATCCGAGCATATAATTTCGAAAACGCTCCTTGCCGAGCTTCTGCATAATATTTATCATTCCCAGGTTTAACGAATTGCCCAAAGCATCTTGCATATTCGTAGTGCCTCTCGCCCTGCCGTCAAAGTTACTTATCGTCTTGCTGTTTAATGTTATCGAGCCGGTATCATAATATGTAGAATCTGCCGCTATAACTCCGGCATCCAATCCGGAAGCTACGGTGAGCGGCTTTATGGTAGAACCCATTTCAAACACATCTTCCACTAGTGGATTTCTAAAAACAGAAACGCTTTTTTCCTTTCCAAAATAGTTAGGATCAAAATCCGGCAGGGCTGCCATCGCAACAATTTTTCCCGTCTTCGGCTCCATTATTATTCCTGCGGAGGATTTTCCTTTCCATGCTTCTTGTATATTCACGAGCTCTTTTTCCAAAACGCCCTCCACCGTCGGCTCGATACTTAAAGCCACATCGCCGGAAAGATTATTACCGTCGCCTAATATCGTTTTCTTAACATTTGAAAAAATTTCCGCGAAGAAATTTACATATACTGACTCGCTATCCCTATGCAAAAGGTCCTCATACTGCTTTTCCGCGCCATATCGCCCTATATACCTCTCACCTTCCTCCTTGCTTCTGGAGACAATCCCCAGCACGTGTGAAGCCAGTCTCCCGGCCGGATAAAAACGGGATTTTTCTCTAAATGTGAATACCCCCGCCAATTTAAGTTCATTGATCTTTTCAAACTCATCCTCCCCTTTTATTTTTCCCACAACCTCATAAGTATCATCCTCTTTAGAAGCTCGCTTCAGAAACTCTTCCTCGCTGAAATCAACGAACGGAGATAAGCTTTTAAAAGTGGCCCCCGCATCTTTTATAGCCTCCGGGTTAACAGCCAGGACGAAATTTGTCTGCAGGGTCGCGGCCGAAACCAGATTGCCGTTCTTTTCCGTGAAATATATTGTGCCCCTTGAGAAAATATCGGGCATTGGCCTCGAATACTGTCTAGCGGCCATTTCGCTGTAATCACTGCCCCTTACTATTTGAATTTCAAAAAGCCGCGCTATAAGTATCGCGGCAAACAGAACTGAGGCATAAACCAAAAAACTTATTCTAGGAGAGTGATCATATTTCATTATTGACATAAGAAAGGCCTCCCTTAACATCGCCCTTGTCGGCGCTTGCGAAATTTATTTTGTTGAACTCTTCCTTCATCCCAAGCTTGCCCGCGACATCGATGTTTATGGCACTTCTCATTGTAATATAATTTGCTTCAAGTACCGAGACCTTGGCTGTTATAGCGGAGATCTCATCACTCAATTTTTCTCTCTGGGAAATATTTACAACGGAGCTCAAAACAAGATAGCCGTACATCGGGGAAAGTAGCATCATGGCGCAAAACAAAACTCCGCGGAATTTTCCTATTTCAAAATTATTTTTATTTATTTTTAGGCTAGATGATCGCATTTATTTTTTCCGCTATTCGGAGCTTCGAGCTCCTCGATCTTGGGTTTTCCAAGACCTCATCTTCTCCCGGGACTATCGGTTTCTTCGTTATAAGCTTCGCGTCTCCAAACTCCTTCCTTCCCTTAAAAAATGTCTTTACCGCCCTGTCTTCTATTTCGTGGAAAGAGATGACCGCCACCCTGCCGCCTACCTTCACCTTGCCCCACACATCCTCTAGTGCCTTCTTCACTGCTCCTATTTCGTCATTAACCGTGATACGTAATGCCTGGAATGTCTTTGTCGCAAAATGTATCCTTCTTTTCTGATAAATTACCGGGACCGAATTTCTTATTATCTCTACCAGTTCAAATGTCGTTTCTATCGGCTTCTTCTCCCTGGCCTCTACTATCCCCTTCGCAATCCTTCTTGCGTATCTTTCTCCACCATATCCGTAAATAATGTCCGCGAGACTCTCTTCGGCCCATTCATTCACAATTTCTCCGGCGGTAAGTTTATCTTCGCTCGGCGCCTCTTCAAAAGTCATCATAAGCGGTTCGTCTTTCAAAAAAGTAAAACCTCTTTTTGACTCTTCAAGCTGAAATGATGAAAGTCCTAGGTCAAACAAAGCGGCATCTATCTGCGGAACCCCTGCACTCTGCAATACAGTAGAAAGCTCTCTGAAGTTGGAAAGGAACAAGTTAAACCTGCAAAGATCTTTTAGCGCTACCTCCGCTCTTCCTATAGCGGCCTTGTCCTCGTCTATCCCGACAAGCAAGCCTTCCTTGCCGATAAGTTTACACATCTCTTTGCTGTGTCCGGCCCCACCAAGCGTGGCGTCTAGTACAACCATTCCCGGCTTCAAATTCAATCCTTCTATAACCTCTTTTAAAAGAACGGGTATGTGCGCCATGAGCTAGAAGGCGCCTAACTCACCCAACTTCTCCGCCAACACATCGGCATTCTTGGCTACTTTTCCTTTGTATTCGTTCCAAGCATCCTCGTCCCAAATCTCAAGATTTGAACGGACACCAATAATCGCAACTTTTTCTTTCAAGCCGGCGTATTCCTTCAAAACATCGGAAATCAAAATTCTTCCAAGAGAGTCAACTTCTACAAGCGACGCGCTACCTAAGATAAGTCTGTTGAAACTTCTTTTATCTGACTGAAGCATAGACATTTCAGAAAGTCTGGCGGAATACTTCTCCCACTCGGCAACTGTGTATACAGAGAGACACTTATCAAGACCTATTCCAAGAACAACTTCTTTACCCATTTCTTTTCTGAATTTAGCAGGCAAAGAAACTCTTTTTTTCGGATCCAGCGTGTGTTTGTGTTCTCCTATAAGCATTTTATTTTTTAGGTAGTATTTCCGGGTTTATACCACTCCATACCACTACATGTATAGTGTATACCACTTCCATAACACACGCAAACACAGTTATCCACACCATTAGAAGTCCAGCAAACTGTCAAGGCTCCTTATTTTTCAAGCCGCGAACCCGCCTACGGCTCCCCTGTGTGGATAAATTCCGCTCGCCTAAAGACTTCTAACGGTGCAGGCAAAGCCACGCAAAACGAGAGCTGGTACTGGGGCCTAAAATAATCCCATTTTACCAAGACCTTGACTTTTTACACGATATATGCTACACTTAAAAAAGAGTTAAAAAGTTCACAGTTCCTTAAATTTCAATCGGGCGCAAAACGCCTCATCGTGGCCAATGGAGGGTCAAACATGAACAAGACGCTTTGTTTCTTCTTCATCATCAACTGCCTTCTGGCCGCCGGTCTCATCTGGGTGCAATCCGTGCTGTCAACCACCACGTACTACCCGGGAGACGGCATCATGGGACTCGCGGGCCTCTTCCTCGGCTACTTCATCGCCCGCGCCGAGTTCAAGTATATGAACACCCACTAGCGCGCCAACCGCCGCCCCATCAAGACGGCGATACACCAAGGAAGGAAGGTCCACATGAAACCGTACGGATTTCTCCACATGCTCCTCGCCCTGGTTCTGATGATCGCCGCCCTGTCCAACAGTCTTCCTCCGGGAGTGGGACGGCTCCTGGTTTTCGTCTGGGGGTTCAGCTCCATCACCATCGGAGCACACCGCAGGCTCAGTGGCATGACGGACTAAACCGCCGCTCTTCGCAGCAATCGCCGCCCTATCGGGACGGCGATTTTTTAATACCACAAAAATTGACAGTTGCTGTATTTATTATTAGATTGAATTATAGACATCTGAACATTAAATAAAGAGAGGGGGGTGAGCAACTCAATGCCCACGCAAACGCAAATGGGTCGGTATCTGCTCAACAAAATCTTTTACGTCGCCGAAGAGATTGCCCTCTTCACGCTCATGGTCATCGAGACCTGTCACGGAAACTACGACAGGGCCGGACTCGCACTGGTTTCTATAATCATGGTCGGCTATATGTGCGATAGATAAATTACACGAAGGAGTGAACCCGGATAATCATAGAAAGGAGTCATTCAATGATCATCGACGGCACCACGAAAGAGGGACGAAACTATCCCATCCGACCGAAGCACATCAATACGAAACGGCATTTCTTCTCTGCGTTTGGTCGTGCGGAACCCGAGAGTTCAGCCGCACTCATCGTGCGCCTCTGCCAGACGAGGGGTGGCTGGTTACCATTCACCCAGGAAGAAATTGACGGATTCATCGGTAAAGACTTCTATTTCCACGATCTCTGCGGGTTCGACCACAGGAACCCCGGCAACATGGTCATCCTGGGCGACGACGACAAATATCGCGTAACCCATGAGTTCATCGTGCGCTGCTTCCAGTCCTCCCCCGCCTTCTAGCGCAACGCAGCAATCGCCGTCCCATCGGGACGGCGATTTTTTAATTCACAATTTTAATTCTGGATTGCCGCGCTTCGCTCGCAATGACAACCAATAGAATGAATGGTTGTAATTCCTAATTTCTAATTCGTAATTTTGGATTGCCACGGACTTCGGCTAAGTCGCCTCGCCCTCGCAATGACGGCATAGAGAATGCACGATTAATAATTCTTAATTCTTTATTCTTCTTTTGGTCTCATGAGCGGGAATATCTGACACTCTCTTGCCGGCTTATCAACGAAGAAAGCAAAGAGTCTTTCGCTGACTCCGAATCCGAATGTCGGCGGCATGCCATATTCCATCGCCTCGACATAATCGTGGTCGTGCATCTGAGCTTCCTCGTCCCCTCCTTCGCGCAATGTTGCCTGCTCCATAAATCTCTCTTCCTGGTCTATCGGATCATTTAATTCACTAAAACCTTTTCCGACTTCTGAGCCGGCAAGAATCACCTGGAATCTTTCCACGACCCTATCGTCGCCTTCTTTTCTTTTTGCGAGAGGCTCCATAAATACCGGAACATTGATCAAAAATCCGGGACCGCCTATCTGCTTTCTGCAGAATTTCCACAAGTTATCGATGGCCCTTGTTTTGTTAAATCCTTTCGCGTCATATTCAACCTTCAATTCGCGCAATTTATTTTCCATATCAGAAAGCTCCGCGGTCCAGATATCAACGCCTATCATTTTCTTGATCGTCTCTACATAATCATAAGTTTTCCAATCATCGTCGAGATCGATCTCAAATCCTTTTATATTAAATTTTGATGTGCCGAAAGTTTCTTTCGCAACGTATCGATACATCTCTTTTATCATCTCCATCCCCTCGTTGTAGTCGGAATATGCCTGATAAAATTCGAGCTGGGTATAATCTTGCAGGTGTTCAGCATCCATCCCCTCATTTCTAAAAATTCTTCCTATTTCAAAAACCTTCGGAAGCCCGGCGACCATAAGTCTTTTTTGCCAAAGCTCTCCCGCGGAAATTCGGAGATAAACATCTATATCAAGGGCGTTGTGATGGGTTATAAAAGGTCTTGCCTCTGCCCCTCCGGCAGTATTCTCAAGGACAGGAGTCTCAACTTCGGCAAACCCCTTGTTCACTAAGAAATTCCTAATAGAAGCCCAAAACTTGGTCCTCTTCAATACGCGATCCTTAATGTCTTCGTTGACCAAAATATCAAGATATCTTTTTCGAAGCCTCTCCTCCTCATCCTTGAACCCATAGTATTCTCCCGGAAGCGGTCGCAAGCTTTTAGACAATATCCTCCAATCTTTTACTTGTATCGTTTTCTCCCCTCTTTTTGTCACAAAAAGATTTCCGAACACTTCAATAAAATCACCGATATCAATCGTGATATTAAAAAGATCGAGCTTGGAGTCATCAATATCCCCCTTCTTCAAAAGACCCTGGAATGTCGCCGTGCCGTCGTAAAAATTAAAGAAAATGAGCGCACCCTGACCGCGCAAAGCCATAACCCGGCCCACCATAAAAATGCTGTCTTTCTTCGCCAGCTCATCAAACCTCTCTATCGCTTCTGAGATATAAAAATCACGATGCGACCTGGCCGGATAAGCATCTATCCCCTTTTCTTTTAAAATATTTAATTTTTTTATTCGATCTTCTCGTATTTCTTCTATGGAAGCCATTTACCCTATTAAGTAAAAAATTGTTTAATTGTTTTTACTTATGTTTATTGTTACTAATTATTCAACCCCCTCGATAATGTATACTCCCTAGCCCTAACAAATTTTAAATTTTTAAAAAAAATTTTACTTAATAGGGTAAATTATAAATTACAAATTATCAATTACGAATTCTTAATAGATACCATATTAGCAAATTAAACCAAAAAAAACACGCCCGCTTTGGGCGGGTGTGTTTTTAACTTTCTCTGAAGTTATGTGCCAAGCGCGTGAGTAATTTTATTTTACCTCGAGTATCTTATATTGCACCGCCCCTTTCGGCGTATTCACCGTGACAGTGCTTCCTACCTTCTTCCCCACCAACGCCGTTCCAAGAGGAGAAAGGTTTGATATTTTACCGACTAAAACGTTGGCCTCTTCTGAACCGACAACCTGAAATTCTTTTGTTTCCTTGCCCGGCTCAACCTTTACGATGACAGTAGAACCCATCCCTACAATGTCCTTGTGATTAGTAGAAACAATAATAGCGTCCTTAAGAATAGCCTCGAGATCAGAAATTCTCTGCTCTACGTTGGCCTGCATTTCTCTTGCCTCCTGATATTCAGCGTTCTCCGAAAGATCTCCTAAAGACTTTGCGAACTCCAAACTTTCGGTTATCTCTTTCCTCTTTTTTGTCTTAAGATCGTTCAATTCCGCCTTTAATTCATTGATCTTTTCCTGGCTTAAATATTGGATATTTGTTGTCATAATGTCTAAGATTATATGTTTTGGGGCTCTAAGTCAATCCCCCACCACTTCTGATAATATGTTTAATTATATAGATAAATTTCAAAAATAGCTCTTTTTTATACAGCCTACTACGGGTTAATTATTTCAGAAGTGGTGGGGGATACATATTCAGGCCTATGAATTATCATCCAATTAAAAAGCTGATTCATTATATAAACACCTCCGACGGTATTTTTGACCGGCCCCCTCTCCATTACAACAGCAAAGGCATACTTTGGTGACTCATATGGGAAAAACCCGACATTCCACGCATTAACGTATTGTTTAAGCGCGCCAAGCTCGGCCGTTCCGGTCTTTGACGCAATTCTCGGCTTTGGAAAACTTATACCCATAGAGGTGCCTTCTGTGACAGACCTTCTCATCCCCTCTTTAACAATATCGAATTTATTTTTATCAATATCGATGACAGAAGACACCCTGCCCCAGTCAGAGTTGCTAGCCTTTAGAATAGTCGGCACGACCAAGTGTCCGTCATTTGCGATGGCCGCTATCGCGCGCACCATTTGTATCGGAGTGACCTGAAAACCGTATTGGCCGATTGAGCTGTGGTAAGTATTTCCTATACTCCACTTCTCTCCGTCAAAATTTTCCGCTTTCCATGCGGGAGACGGAATGTTCCCGTTTTCTTCGGGCCCGATATCAAAACCGGTAGTTGTGCCAATCCCAAACATACGCGCATATTTTTCCAAATTTGAAATCCCGAGACCTTTTTGCCCTTCATAACCACCCCCTATCTCATAAAAATACACGTCCGACGACACGGCGATGGCCCTCTGCATATCCACCCACCCGTGCGCTTTCCAATCCTTAAATATCGTCGGCTTGTCGGGAAAATAAGGGTTAGGAATAGAAATAAATCCGGCGCTGTATATCTCTTTCTTAGGGTCAATAATATTTTCATTAAGCGCCCCCAAGGCAAAGATCGGCTTCATAACAGATCCCGGAGTATAAAGCCCCAAGGTTACCCTATTTAAGAACGGCATTCTTTTGTCTTTCAGATACTCGTTTATTTTTGCCTCGTCCTTCCTCACGATTGCGTTAGAGTCATACTCGGGGAAACTCGTCATCGCTATCACCTCACCTGTCTTTATATCCATCATTATGCCCGCCCCACCCTGGAATCCCTTATCGGCGGCCAAATCACGAATAGCCTTATACCACACACTGGACATTTCCGCGTCTAAGGACAAATATATGTCGCCCCCTTTAACACCGGGGTTATAAACACTTTCAGATTGCACCTCCCCCAACGCATCTACCTCAACCATCTTTACTCCATCCTGACCCCTAAGTATTTCGTTAAATATCTTCTCTACCCCCTCTCTGCCCAATCTTTCTTTCGGGTTCTCTACTGTCTCAAGGTCTTTCTTGGTCGGATAACCTAAATATCCCAAAATACTATACAGTCCCGGTTCGGCATAATAAGATCTGGCATCTTTGTCGTTCCACGCCACCATCTTTCCGTTTCTGTCATAAATAATTCCCCTCTCCGGAGGGAAGGACACTTTTTTAAGGCTATTTCTCTCGCTCCTTTTGGCCAAACTTTCCCCGTTTTTAATTTGAAGGGACCAAACCTTCCACGAAAATATACAGACAACCGCCGCAAAAAAAATAAAAGTGAGCGTGATTACTCTTTTTGATATAGGTTTCTCTATCCACCCTTCAAACTGTTGCGTGTTGAGAGAAGACAGATTAGTGGAATCGAGAAAAATCTCGTCGGGCTCGATGTCTTTATTAAAACGATTATTGATTCTCATGCGAATTTTTCAAAAACTAGAACGCCCTGACTCTTACTTTAAAAATTTTTATTATTACAAACACACAAATAGCCAGAGTGGTGAAAACAAAACGAAATCCATACCAGCCCGGTATAGGAAAGCCGTAAACCGCGTCTACAATCAGCGAAATTATAATAAATTCGTAAAAATTATAAAAAAAATAAGCCCCGATTGCTCCTAATACAAAAAAAGTCCACCCCGGAATAAGTATCGCGGCAAAAAAAATAAATATATCCGTAAATATTCTGGCAAGCATCTAAACTAAATTATTTTCTTGACAACGGCCACCATACGAATTTCTTTTATGTTAAACGGAGCACTCAGATAGACATTCTTAAACATCTCACCGTCTTTACCTTCTATGCTTTCAACGTTTGCAACCATCTTAAAATCAGGACCGGGGAAAATAGCCGAATCAGACTCTTTTACCAAAAACTCTTTTGGCACCGCAATAAAAAAATTCCCGCTACCTTGGCCGACCATCTCTATCATCGTTTTATTGTCGCCCAAGAGAACGCCGGTCTTTTGGCCATATGCGGACAAAAGACGAACCTTGGATGTCCCCGAGGTGGCTTCGACGACCTCCCCCATAACATAATTATCGTCGTTTAAAACGAGGTCCCCCTGCGCCACACCCATATCGCTACCGACATCAATTATAAGGCTATCGTATGGAGGAGTGACCGGGCCCGACAGCACATAAGCTAATAGCTTTTTGGTCTTTGAAGCAGCCGGCTTCTCGCCCGAAGCCGAAGGTTCTTCTCTCCCAAGAATTTTCTTGAGCTCAATATTTTCATCTCGTATCAGCTTATTTTCTAGCGCGGTAGATTTAAAACTGTTTAATTGTTTTGTGAGATAATCATTCTTTTCTATCAAAGCTTTTTTACTGTCAAAATTAATCATAAAAGAAGCAAGGCTGTCGCTAAGATACCCCTGCATACTCCAAAATGGCGCGGTTATGAAGACGCCCGCGCTGTATAAAGCGGAAGTTATCGGGGAATACCACATATACAAACACCCGACGGACAGTATGATCGCCGCCAAGTAAGAAAAGATTTTATTTTCACCCCTTCCTTTATTGGGGAGGTATCTCATCTTCGTTGTCTATTAAAACTTCTTCATATAAATCAAAGTTTTCGAGGACTGTGCCCGTGCCCCTAACAACGGCCCGCAAAGGATCCTCGGCCATATGAACGGGAATTTTTGCTTCCTTTTGCAAAACGTGGGCAAGGCCTCTTATCATTGATCCTCCTCCCGCCAATACAACTCCCTTATTCATCACATCGGCGACTATTTCCGGAGGGGTTCGCTCTACTACCTCCTTAACAGAATCTACAATCAACGACAAGGAGTTGGACATTGCCTCTCTGACATCGTGATCTGTGACAACCACCTCTCTAGGAAGTCCCGTAACCAAATCTCTTCCTTTTACAATATATTCCATCGGGGAGTCCTGCTCGCAGGCGGAACCTATGGCTATTTTTATGTCTTCCGCCGTTTTTTCTCCAAGCAATATCTTGAACTCGTCTCTTATGTAAGAAATAATATCCTGATTAAATTTATCTCCGGCAACCCTTAAATTTTTAGACTGAACTATGCCGTTCAAAGAAATGACGGCGATATCCGTGGTCCCCCCTCCTATATCTATAACCATACTTCCCATCGGCTCATGGACGGGCAATTTTACACCGATAGCCGCAGACATCGGTTCCTCAATCAGATGGACCTCTCTCGCGCCGGAATTCATAGCCGCGTCCCTAACAGCTCGTCTCTCCACGTTTGTGATGCCGGAAGGCACTCCGATGAGGACCCTCGGTCTAAGTGATTTTTTGTTTGAGATTTCCTGAGTCTTCCTCAGAAAATATCCGATCATCTCTTCTGTGATCTCAAAATCAGATATAACTCCATCAACAAGCGGTCTGACTGCGGTGATGTGATGCGGTGTTCTACCGACCATCATCTTCGCTTCCTTACCGATAGCGACAACTCTATTTGTTTTTTGATTAATCGCGACGACAGACGGCTCATCTATTACGATGCCGTGATCGCGCAAAAAAACTAAGGTGTTAGCAGTACCCAAATCAATCCCGATATCGCTTGAAAAATATTTGTAAAATTTCTTGATCATTTAAACATCTCCGACAACTCCTTCTCTGTGACCTTGGTCACCTCTCCCGTCTTTCTATCCTTCATCTCAAAACTGCCCTCCTCTATACCCCTCTGGCTTACAATAATCCTTTTTGGTATTCCAATCAAATCAGAATCACTAAATTTCTCACCAGCACTAGAATCTCGGTCATCGTAAAGTATCTCCACCCCCCTCTTGGTCAAATAAGCGTATATTTCCTCGGCTTTTTCCTTGACCTTCTCCCCTCCTTTCTTGCCCGCGAGGGAAATAAGATGCACCTTATATGGAGCGATAGATTCCGGCCAAACAATTCCCATTTCGTCGGAAAGAACTTCAACCACGGTGC
>JAKLHJ010000026.1 GCA_022710205.1 Patescibacteria group bacterium
GTGAGGCCACCCTTAACGCCGAATCTGCCGCCCTCATTTTTTCATCGGCCGCGACAAGCGCTGAAATTGCGGAATTTATATTAGTTCTTGATGTTGCTGTTTCTGATTTATATGTATCTAGGGTGGTCTGAGTCAGAGTTGCGTTTGTCGTTAATCCGCTCACGGCAAGCGCCATTTTATCCAAAAAAGATTTTATCTTTTCTAGATTAGCATAAGCCTTAGAAACATATTTGCCGAGATCAGCACCGGAAGACAAGCTTCCGAGAGAAGAATTCCAATTATTCAAAACGCCCTCCAAAATAACTCTTTCGGCCTTGATTTGATCAGACAAGGTCGCGTCTGCGACAATAAATACCAGCTCGGGGTTGGCGCTTCTTGGGTTGGTGAACATCCTGTCTACCCTATTTCTTATTGCGTCATCTGATTTCGTATATGCATCGTTTATCTTTTCTACCAATCCCTTTTTTGCGTCCACTAAAGCCGTAGTGGCGCTATCTCTCTCGGCATAAGACACCTCGAGGTCTTCTGTTCTTGCTCCCCTTTTTAACTCATCCAACTTCGCCTCTTGAACCCTTACGCTAGCCTCAGCTTGCAATAGGTTCGCGGCAAGCTCGCTGCTATCCAAAGAAGCCAAAACATCGCCGGCCGATACATGATTCCCCACATCTACATTAAATCTGACAACCTTGCCGAGCCTATCAAAGGCAAGCATGGCGCTTGAGACCGGTTTTACCTTACCGGTAACGCTGACCTCCTGGACTATATCTCTTTTCTCAATAGTAACGTATTCATATGAACCATTTCCTCCGCTCGAGAAATACAAATACCCCAAGACGACCACAACCAGCGCCACAACAGCGTAAATTATTTTTTTATTCATATTTTTAAACAAAATTTATACCTATATATTATACTCCCGACAAAGAACTACCGCTATTCCCACAATCCCCAACGAATTGATAAATGAGGCAATTGTGATATATTAATAAACATAAAATTAACACTTAAACATAAAACAAAGCGATGCTAAAGAGAATTGTGAGCAGGGAGCAATCCCACACAGACAAGATTACAGACCTCCATAGTAATATTTGGGGAGATTTTGGTGATATACGCGGTAGCGTAAAGAATATTTACGGCGACCTCAGGATTCACAAAATTAGCGGTGATACCTCAAAAATAAAAGGCGACATCGGAGGAATAACGGGCGATGTCAGCAATGTGTCCGGAGAAGTTACCAGTATAATAGGAGACCTCTCAAACCTATCGGGAGAAGTTAGCGGCATTCGTGGAGACGTAAGCGGTATTATCGGAGACGCCGGCAATATCAAAGGAAACGTTACAAACATAAGAGGGAACGTCAGCAAGATACAGGGAGATGTCAGCAGAATAATCGGCGATGTGGGAGATCTTTCCGGCGATGTAAGCAGATTGTCCGGAAATATTACCAATCTCTCGGGATATGTAAGCAACATCTTCGGCAATACGACAAATCTTAGAGGCGACGTTAGCAACATTTTTGGGAATGTTAACGGGATAGAGGGTGACGCCACTAACTTACACGGCAACATAGAAGAAATCGCAAAATAAATTACACATCAAAAACGACCCTCATCAGGGTCGTTTTTGTTTTATATCTTTTCTTTAAACAAACGGGAAGAGTTTATGAGAGGGAAAAAATCCGTCGCAAAGTTATAAAAAGCGGCAAGGACAGGGCCGATTACTCCTGTAAATACTAGGGCAAAACCGACAATATTTGAGATTGCCCAAATAAACATATTCCAACGTATTATTAACTGAGTCTTTCTACCCAGCCTTATCATTTCAGGAATTCTATTTAAATTATTTGTAAGAATTATTACATCTGCCGCCTCTACCGCTACCGCAGAAGAGCCGTTTCCCATAGCAATCCCGACATCGGCCCTGGCGAGGCTTGGGGCATCATTTATTCCATCGCCCACCATCCCCACTACCCCGACTTTAGACATTTTTTCTAATTCTAGGAGCTTCGTTTCCGGGACCATCTTTGCATTAAAATTATTTATACCCAAGTTCGAAGAAACTGTTTTTGTAATCTCTTCATTATCCCCGGTAAAAATTTGAATATTTTCCACCCCCAAATTTCTAAGGGACTCTACGCTTCTTTTAGCCTCCGGGTGAACAACATCCGCAACCGTTATAACTCCTGAAAATTTTTTGTTTATATACACTAAAGCTGTAGTGATTTTGTGTTCCAACCTTTCTCTAACCAAAATATCCCGCACTTTTTTATCAAGAACAATTCCTATTTCCGGAAACAAATTCTCATTACCGACAGCCACAGTGTCACCGCCAAAAGACGCAAAGACACCCTTGCTTTCATGCCTCTCGAAGGTGTCGGGGTCCGTAATTTCCGATATTTTTTTATTTGCCTCTTTGAATATGGCTCTGCCTATCGGATGCTCGGAATATTTTTCCGCAGAACCGACCATTTTCCAAAAATATTCTTCAGAGACACCTTCCTCTAGATGAATACCCTGCACGGCTAGCGTGCCATAAGTCAGTGTGCCTGTTTTATCAAAAACAATAGTCTTCATATTGGCCAATGCATCAAGCCACTGGCCTCCTTTTATTATTACGCCCCTTCTTGCGGCCCGACCCAAAGATGCCGTCATCGCAAGGGGTATCGCGACGGCCATATCGTCAGCGCAAGCCACCAAAAAGAGTGACGCCACCATCTTTATATCTTGAGAGAAATAATATGTTACACATCCGAGGATTAGAAGAGCCGGGAGAAATACCTCAGCAAAATTATCCGCCAATTTTTCCTGTTTTGATTTATGCGCGGAGGCATTCTTGATTAGCTCCGCAATTCTCTCAACTGTTGAGTTTTTACCGATTCCCGTGGCGCGAATTTTTATAAACCCGGACTCATTGAGCGTGGAGCTAAAAACCTCATCCCCGACAACCTTATCAATCGGTAGGGACTCCCCGCTTACAGATGCTTCATTCATAGAAGCCTTCCCAAAAACAATTTTCCCGTCAACGGGCACCCTGTCGCCGCTTTTTATAAGCACGATATCTCCCTCGACAATCTTATCAATCGCCGTCTCCACCAGAGCCTCCCCTTTCTCAATAGTCGCCGTAATCGGATTTAATTTCAAAAGCTCCTCTATCGCATGATGAGCTCGAGTCTCGGTAATAAAATCAAGATAATCTGCGAAGGTAAGCATCAGCGTAATAAAAGCCGCGGAGTCCGGCTCCGCCAAATAAAAAGCGACGGACAGAACAAAAGCATTAAACACTTCTATGCTTATTTTGAACGACAGCGCATCCTTAAAAGCCTTCACAAACACAGGCACAGAACCGGCAGCGGCAAATATATATAAAAAGATTGATACTTTTGCGCCCGCAAGCGACATAAAAAGCAATATAGTAAGAACGGCACCCAAAATATAATTCCTTGTCGGAACATTTAAAAATTTCATTGTTAAATTATAACAAAGTTTGCTAAAATTTGTATGTTACTCGTTAATTCTTTTTTTATGAACATAAATATTAAAGGAACAGGTATAGAACTCACTCCGGAGATACGTAGCTATCTCGACAAAAAAATAGCTTCCCTGGAAAAATTCGTCACGGAAGAAGACACCGGCGCCACAGCCAACATAGAAATCGGCAAAACTACCAATAAGCACAAAAGCGGGATAATATTCTTTACTGAAATAAATTTTACAATTAGAAAAGCGGATCTTCGGGTTAAGGCTTTTGGCGATAGCCTAATGGCCTCAATGGATAAGGCCAAAGACATGGCGCTAGAAAGACTGCGAACAGAAAAAGACAGAACAGCCAGCCATCAACTATAACACAAAAGCCCCTTTCGGGGCTTTTTTATTTGTCGATTATATTAAAGCTTGATCTCCGCCAATACCTCATAATCCGGCCCGCCGGTTCCCGGCTTTGACTCTATTAAAAGCAAAGTGTCGGCAACCCCCCTCCATCTCACCTCTTCTCTTATTCTTCTCATCGGCATTCTCTCTATATCCGCAGGCTCAAACCTGGCCAGTGTAAGATGTGTAAAAAAATCGTTTCTGAAATTAGTAATAGCGAGAGCATCCTTAAGCATTACCCTCAGATCCAAAATTTTTTGAGGAACATCTCCCGTTGTCCAGATAAGTCTTGGGGAGAAATTATTCGGCCCATAAGCTACGGTATCAAAAAGAATATTGATTCTACCAACCTTGCCCTCTATACCCTTAAGTTTTTCCAAAAGCGCGGGGATGTCTCCCTCAAGCCATGGCGCGATAACTGTAATATGCAGATCCTTATCGGAGTTCCATCTTACAGGGAAATTGTGATACTTATTTTTTACCTCAGTAACATTGTATTTTATTTCATCAGGAACCCTGAGTGCCAAAAATACCTTCCTTTTTTCTTCATTCATATAATAGATAATTACAAGCTGATATTACTTTATTACCCTTTATAACATATTCATAAACGATTGAGAATATGTTACGATATAAAAACAATGAATGACAAAATATTAGAAACAAAAGACTTGTCGGTCACCCTAGAAGGAAGACAGGTTATACAAGACATTAGCCTCTCCATAGAACGAAATACCATATTAGCCATCATCGGCCCTAACGGCGCCGGGAAAAGCGTTTTATTAAGAACGCTCCTCGGTCTTGTGCCGCATTCGGGTGAAGTTAAGTGGCAAAAAGGTGTAAAGATCGGTTATGTCCCCCAAAAAGTGTCTATTGAGAAAGATTTTCCTCTTTCTGTTATAGAATTTCTTAAGCTCAAAAAAAATGCCGATGGCGTCGAAGATGCCCTTCAAAACACAGGGCTAAAGGGACACCAGATACTCCATAGACAAATAAGCGACCTGTCCGGAGGAGAACTACAAAGGGTCCTCATCGCATGGGCCATTATAGGGAACCCGGACATCCTTCTTTTTGACGAGCCCCTAACCGGTATAGATATAGGAGGAGAAGAAACTATCTATCATCTTTTGGGAAAGTTAAAAAAGGAGCGAGGCACGACGATAATACTCGTATCCCACGATATAAGCGTTGTATACAAATATGCCGATACGGTGCTGTGCCTTAATAAAAAACAAATATGTTTAGGCAAACCGAACGAAGTAATAAACAAAGACACGGAGAAAAAACTTTATAGTGAATTAGAAGGTTTTTATAAGCACGACCACGAACACCATAAATAAAATGACGAACGAACTAAACTTATTAAGTCTTGCTACGGGAATTTTTGTCGGCGGAGCGGCCGGTTATATCGGTAGTTTTATGGTCCTTAGAAGAATGTCTCTCGTCGGGGATGCCTTATCTCACGTAGCGCTTCCCGGCCTTGCCATAGCCCTTCTTTTTAATATAAATCCATTTATAGGAGCGTTCTCGTTCTTATTTGTCGCCACTCTAAGCATTTGGGTGATGGAACAAAAAACAACTCTTCCGATAGATACGATTTTTGGAGTATTTTTCACGGCGAGCTTGGCCATAGGTATCTTGATAACGCCTGAAGCCGAATTACTTGAGGCTCTGTTCGGCGACATAACAAAAATTACACCTATCGAAGCCGCTGTCGCCATAATTCTCTCAATCGTAATAATTGCCGCAACTCGGGCAATATCAAAGAACGAACTGCTGGGGATAATTTCAAACGATCTCGCCATATCTGAGGGGGTAAATATCTCAAAGACAAACCTTGCCTACCTTATGCTTGTCGCACTCATTGTGGCCCTGGGCATTAAGGCCGTCGGGACCATCCTCACGGGAGCGCTGGTCATAATCCCCGCGGCATCAGCAAAAAACATCGCTTCAAATTTTAGAGATTATTCTTTTTACAGCCTACTATTCGGCTCACTAAGCGCCGTTATCGGGATTATCGTAGTGCAACAAACCGGACTCTCTTCCGGTCCGGTTGTTATACTTTCTAGCGTCGCTATTTTTATTCTTTCTCTTATATTTAAGAAGGAGTAGGCTAGGCTTCTATATCTACTAGTTGGCCCTTGTGGGGTTCTAGATTTTCGCGCCTTTCACCGTCGCTTCTTTCCCCCTCCTCTCTATTTTTGTCTATCGGCGCAACCGGGTCTATCTCACCGCCTTCTTTTATTGGAGCGGGTCGAAACGGCTTCTCCGCCCACCCGGAAATACCAAACATTAGATAAGCGTTTTGATATAATATGCGGTCAAAAGAGCGGCGGTGAAAAAGAAGGCTCCCCAGAAACACTTTGACCACAAAAGGCTTGTGCCGGGCACAGAGCAGGTCTTGCACATAGCAAAATATTCTAAATATACATTATACCAAGCAAAAAGCGTTCCTCCGACGAGGATAGCTAAAAGCAGATAAACGGCTGTTTGTAGAGTCATGTTAATAAAATTAAACTTATAATTATTAATTATACATCTCGCCTAAATATTTTGCATTTTCTCTAGGATTTGATAAGATAATTCTCAGTTCTTTTATAGAGCAAAACATTCCGCGGTAGCTCAGTGGTAGAGCGACCGCCTGTTAAGCGGTTGGTCGCAGGTTCGAATCCTGCCCGCGGAGTAAAACGAAAAACCCCCTTTTGGGGGCTTTTTCGTTTTACGAAGTGGAGCAAACAAACTGCTTTGTTTGCGGGCAGGATTCGAAAAGGTTCTCCGTTATATTTTAGAAATTTTTATTTCTAAAATATCGGAAACCTATACCGTCCTCGTAGAGGAAGAATCCTAACAGATAAATGGCTTTCGTCAGGATTCGAAGCTGTTCTCCCTTATTTCTTAGGATTCTTTAATCCGAAGAAATAGGAAACGGGTATTGGCCCTGTAGGGACCGAATCCTACCTCCCAATAACCTAGACTTATTTTTAATTTTTAGATATCTTTGTATTTAGTAGTAAGAGGGTGGTTATTTAGCATTAACTGATTTGATAGGTCGCAAAATCAGTATTTTATTAAAAATTATATTATAAGAAGTTTTTATTTATTAAATAAACAAACCATGAAAAAAATTGTTTTGAGCGTCGCCATTATCGCACTGTCAACGACAGTAATAGTGGGCGCCACAAGAGCATACTTTAGCGATACGGAGACCTCCACAGGTAACACGTTCGCGGCAGGAACTTTGGATTTGAACCTCGATGGTGCAGATACAAATTCTGTTAAGTTCACAGTTACAAATACAGCTCCCGGAGCTTCGGGAACAAGTTACTGGACAGTTAAGAACGTCGGAAGTCTCGCCGGATACGTTGATCTCGCAAGTATCGCAAAAACAAATGATGATAATTTGTGCACAGAACCTGAGTCAACAGACGGAGACACAACTTGCGGAGCCGGACAGGGAGAACTGGGTGCAAATATGAATATCACAATCTTTGTTGATGCCGACAAGGATGGCGTTATCGACGGTGGAGAAACCACTCTTTATACCGGCACTCTTGACGGTTTAGCTACTAGCTACGACGCCAACCTCGCTCTCGCAGCAGGCGCCGAACAATATGTCTCTCTCAACTGGAGCATACCTACAACGGTTGGTAATGTTATCCAGAGCGACAGCGTTCAGCTCGACATGTCATTCCAGCTCGGACAAACAATATAGTTCTGTTTCAGCTTTACCTCTCCCCGCTTATTTAATAAACGGGGAGTCTGAAGAGCTGAAATTGCATGAATAAAACTTACGGTAAATTTGAGAAATTCGCTTATGTCGTAATTTTTATAATTACGGCTGTTCTTCTCTGGCTGGCAATGCCGTTTGAGAAATCTCCAAAACTATTTATTGTGCTTTCCGGGTCAATGGAGCCGGAGATACATACGGGCAGTGTTGTCGTCACGATACCTCAAAACAAATACCGAGTAGACGAGATTGTTACTTTTAAAACGGGCAAGAACGATAAAATAACCACAACGCATAGAATAATCAGCGAAAAAACAATCGACCAGGGTGTCTATTTTACCACCAAGGGAGACGCCAATAATACTCCGGACATGGAGGAGATTCCGAGCGAGAACATACTGGGCCGCGTTGTTTTCAGCATAAGCAAGCTGGGATACATTCTGGATTTTATAAGAAGGCCTATAAGTATTCTTATTATTGTTATAATTCCGGCCATTTTTATAATTTTTGATGAAACCAAAAAGATAATCGAGGAGGTTGGAAAAATGAAGGATGGCAAAAATAAAATTATCAAGAAAAAATAAAAAAAAGGAAGAGGAAACTTTTTGGGCAGACTTTTTGCTGGGATTTGTTCCGGTGTTCATTCTATATGTCATGATAGCCGGCTCTGTCATAGTTTCAAAAACAAGAGCCATACTCCAAGACAATCAGAGTTCTATCGGGAGTATCATACAAGCCGGTATTCTTGATTTTTCCCTCAATCAACCCTCTTCTTTCTCTTCCGCGCCTCTTCAAAAAGGAGAGTCTGTCGGGGTAGATGTATCGCTCTTAAATGACGGCAACCTAAATTTTCAATATATAGCCTCAACTACGATTATGGGTGGCGACCAAGACTTATGTTCAGCGTTGACACTCGAGGCCTCTTTGAATGGCGCGACCATATACGATAACTCCGTTTCCGAGTTTGCCAGCCCTCTTCAAAATTACGTTAACCCCTCAGACTGGGGCTTGTCGGTCACTCTACCGGATACAGCCTCGGACTCATTGCAAAACAAGAGTTGCAATCTGCGCTTTGTTTTTAGCGGGTGGCAAAATGGACTTTCTTCGAATCAAGGTTTTAACAACCTTGAATTCATAGACGTAACTATCAACTCGGGCGAGTGGATTATCCCTGAACCGGGAGATCTTAATATGTCTCCTATCAGCGATTCTTACATTAGACAAGATCGAGCCACGACAAATTACGGGGGCGGCACAACAATGCTTGTTCAATCGCGCTCCGGCTCGAGAAACTATCGTGCGGTCATTAGATTTAATTTTAAGCTACCCTCCGGAGTAATAATAGATTCTTCCTTCTTGAAATTGTATATGACATCGGCACCAAGTGCATCCAGAAATTATGAGGCGAGGAGTCTTCTCGGCAGCTGGACAGAAACCGGTGTTAACTGGAGCAACCAGCCTGCGTCCAGCGCTTCTCCATCAGATACAATAACTACCGGCACAACCCGTAATTTATGGATGTCTTGGAATGTCAAAAACGATGTTCAGTCGATTGTGAATGGTGCCGCAAATTATGGATGGCTCATTAAGGATGTGACGGAAAACTCCAGCATGACACGTGGCGCGACTTTTGCTTCAAGAGAAAACTCAACCGTCGGCGTCAGACCTGTCCTAGAGGTGGCGTTCTCCGCCCCACCCGCGTCAACAGACCATCTTGTTGTTAACGAAGTTTATTATCAAGTTGCTGTCGGTAAGGGTGTAGAAACGACAGATGAATGGGTCGAATTATACAACCCCACCACAAGCGACATAGATCTTCTGGGGTGGAAAATTTGCGATAATGGCGGTTGCGACACGCTGGGATCATACACGCTACCTTCACGAAGCTTTGCGGTCGTTACCCCGAATACAAGTAACTTTGATACATATTGGACACTTGCTCCGGGTGCAATTAAGATAACATTGCCAAATACGAATATCGGAGGCAACGGTCTTGGAAACACGGGTGATCGCATATATATACAAAATGCATCAAGCACGGCAGTGGACGGAATAAGCTACGGGACTGATGTTAGCCAACTCAATCCGCCAGTTTCCACGGGCGGACTTGGGTCTTCCCTCGCGCGCATTATTAAGGGATACGATTTCAATGTTGCCGATGACTGGATTACCAACTCTACTCCGAACCCGGGAACTAATCCGGGGTCCGACAGTAAAGAAATAATGAGATTCACCGATTATGGCACCGAGGTGGCCGCAAGCTCGGTCGGGCTCAGTCCGCTAATAACAAACTACATTCCCGCAGATACCGATATGAGCGGAGAGGAAGAAACCCCGACAGAGATTTTTAAACAATGTTCGGCGGGAAGCATGCCCGTCGCAAAAGAAGAAGCCACATTCACAGAAAAAACCGGCGGGACAATCGAGCCCGTGGCCGCTTCTTCCACAACAACAGACCCTATTATCGAGCCCGACATTTCCACGACAACACCTGAAATAATTACGGATATTTTGCCGGCCGAGGCCACTTCAACAGATCAGACCGTGGACACGAACACACCATCTGAGCCGGAAACGACAGAAGCGTTACCGGGCACTTCTCCCGCAGACACAAACGTTATAGTGGAATTACCGACGGCGGAAACCGAAACCACACAAGATGTTTTAATAGCGGAAGAACAAGCGCCCATTGCAGAACCCGCTCAAGAAATAGATCCAGTCGAGACGCCAACAGAACAATAAAATGAAAATTAATATTCAGACAAATATAGCGCTCCGAGTCATCCTTGCCGTTTTCATGCTCTTTGCCGTGCACGCAAAAGCCGCCGACCCGACGGTTTTATTCGAACAAACTCCCCTATTTAGCGGCACTAATTTTGCTCCCGGAGAGACAGTTACAAGATGGATTAAAATAACAAACAATACCGACGAAGCGCATATGTCTGTACTGAAAGCGGTAAATCTGGCCAGCGTTAAAGATCTTGGCTCCCAAATAAAAATAGAGATAAACGAAGGCGGATCAACAATTTACTCGGGAAGTTTTTCCGATCTTTTCAATCTCTCTGAACTGAAACTTAAAGAAATCGGGCCGGGAACACAAAAGAAATTCAATCTTACAGCAACATTTTTGCCCGATTCAAAAGATTCATATCAAGGAGGTTCTCTTAGTTTTAATATAAAAACAGGACTGGAAGACGTAATAATAGTGTCGGATGCTCCACCTGTCGGAGGAGGCGGACCTATGGCGCCCGTTACGGAAAAGATTACATTTTCCGAAATATTTTTAGAGCAAAATAACGGAGACGATTCACTCAACGTAAAATGGAACACAAATCTTCCCGCGACCAGCCGGGTTGTATATGGACCCGTCTCTATGGGCCCCTATTCAGCAAATCTCAACTCTCAAAATATCGGATATCTCTTGTCTACAAAAGAAAATCCCCTCCCACAAAATACACACTCTGTAGAGCTTACTGGCCTAATCCCCGGAGAAGAATATTATTTTAGAATTATATCCGAGGCCGGGATGTTTAACGCAAGCCAAGAATATGTATTAAAATTAGACAAGA
>JAKLHJ010000027.1 GCA_022710205.1 Patescibacteria group bacterium
CTCGCACTTGATGTGGAGCTTAAAAATAACTAAGAACCAACACCATGAACGAAGAACAAAAAATCGCAGATTTCAACTCAATAATGCTCCGACTTGCTTCCCCGGAGAAGATCAAGGAGTGGTCTCATGGAGAGGTTACAAGAGCTGAGACAATCAACTATAGAACCCAGAGAAGTGAAAGAGGGGGTTTGTTTGATGAAAGAATTTTCGGTCCTGAAAAAGACTACGAATGTTATTGCGGTAAGTATCGAAGAATAAGATACAAGGATATTGTTTGTGAAAAATGTGGAGTCGAGGTGACCCGATCTATCGTAAGAAGAGACAGAATGGGCCACATTGAACTCGCCGCTCCTGTAGCTCACATTTGGTTCCTTAGAGGTATCCCATCAAGGATCGGACTCTTGCTCGACCTTTCTATAGCCGATCTTGAAAAGGTGATTTACTTTGCCGGATACATAATCACGGATGTTAATGAGGCCGAAAAGGACAGAGTCTTGAAGGAGCTTGATAAGGAATTCAAGCAAAAGATGAAGACTGTAAATTCCGACGAGGCCAAAGATAAAATCAAAGAATCCTTACTTGAGGTAAAGAGAGAAATAAATTCTTTGAGACCGGGACTCGTTTTGGATGAGCCTACTCACATCAAGTATACATATAAGTATGCGACAATCTTCGAGTCAGATATCGGAGCCGAGGCCGTGTATAAAATGTTCCAGAAAATGGACCTCGCCGAACTTATAAAAAAGATTGAAGAGAAGATCGAGACAACAAGCTCAGCAGACAAGGCGAAGCTTCACAAGAGGCTTAACCTCGCCATGCACATGCACAAGGCCGGCGTTAGACCGGAGTGGATGTTCCTTACGGTCATTCCTATTATTCCGCCCGCGCTTAGACCAATGGTTGCCCTCGATGGTGGAAGACACGCGACATCCGATGTTAACGATCTTTACAGAAGAGTTATAAACAGGAATAACAGATTAAAGAAGCTCATCGAGATAAACGCTCCTGACGTTATTTTGAGAAATGAAAAAAGAATTCTTCAGGAGGCTGTTGATGCTCTTATTGATAACTCGATTAGACACGGAAGTTCCGCCGCCGGAGCGATGAGCTCCGCCCAGAGAAGACCTCTCAAGTCACTCGCTGATATTTTGAAAGGAAAGCAGGGAAGATTCAGGCAGAACTTGCTCGGTAAAAGAGTCGACTATTCAGGAAGAAGCGTTATCGTTGTCGGACCTGAGCTTCACTTGGATCAGTGCGGTCTTCCTAAGCACATGGCGCTCGAACTTTTCAGACCATTCGTTATTTCCAAGATTTTGGAGAAGGAGCTCGCTTACAACATAAGAGGTGCAGGCAGACTTATTGAAGATGCCGTCCCTGAGGTTTGGGCTATTTTGGAAGAAGTTATAAAGAACAAATACGTTCTCTTGAACCGTGCTCCTACATTGCACAGATTGGGTATTCAAGCCTTTATGCCTGTCCTTATAGAAGGAAATGCTATCAGACTTCACCCTCTCGTATGTTCCGCTTTCAACGCCGACTTCGATGGAGACCAGATGGCTGTTCACGTTCCGCTTTCCGATGAGGCGCAGAAGGAAGCCAAGGAGCTTATGTGCTCGGCAAAGAACTTGCTCCGACCTGGTACAGGAGATCCTATAGTAACACCTAAATTGGATATCGTTCTCGGTTGTTATTGGATGACAAAGTCTATCGACGGAGAAAAGGGAGAAGGAAAAATGTTCCCTTCACCAAACGCCGCGATTTCCGCTTACGATTACGGGCAGGTTGGATTCCGAGCGAAGATCAAAATAATGGGAGGAGAAAGCGAGAAGTATAGAGAGTTTGACGGAAAGATATTCGAGACCTCCGTAGGAAAGATACTCTTTAACAGCGTTTTGCCTTCAGACTTCAGATACATCAACCACGAGGTTACAGGAAAGGAGATGCCTGCTCTTATTGAAGAGCTCATTGAGGTTTACGGCACAGACGCCGTTCCTAGTATTTTGGATAAGATAAAGAGCTTCGGTTACAAGTATATGACAATGTCCGGTATTACCTGGGGTATGAACGATGTTAAGGTCCCTGCGGAGAAGAAGGATATTGTAAAGAAAGCCAAGACCGCCGTCATTGAAATAGGCAAAAACTTTGACGAGGGTCTCATCTCTTCTGAAGAGAGATACAAGATGATCATCTCTACTTGGAGATCCGCGTGGGAAGAGATACAGAAGCTTGTTCTTGGAACTCTTGATATTAATGGAGGAGTCAGAGACATGGTTATTTCAAAGGCCAGAGGTTCTATCGCCGCTTTGAGTCAGATGTGCGGTATGAAAGGTCTTATCATCAACACTTCCGGTAAGACGCTTGAGTTCCCTGTTATTCCTTCTTACAAAGAGGGATTGTCTCCAATCGAATACTTCCTCACGACACACGGTTCTAGAAAAGGTCTCACAGATACAGCTTTGAACACATCAAAGGCCGGTTATTTGACCAGAAGACTTGTAGATGTGTCACAGGATGTAGTTGTTTCTGTCGAGGATTGCGGAGATAAAGAAGGACGAACTCTTTACGCAAAGAATATATTAGAGACATCGCTCGGTAACGCCGTCAGAAGCAGGGTTATCGCCAAGGATATATTGGACAAAGACGGTAAGGTTGTCTTTAAGAAGGGCCACCTTGTCACAAAGAAAGACGCAAAGATTATAGAAGAGTCCGGCGCCACAGAGGCGACAGTATTCTCGCCACTTACATGTAAGGCAGTTCAGGGTATCTGCCAGAAATGTTACGGTATAGACCTCGGAAGGAACCATTTGGTTAGCCTCGGAGAGGCCGTAGGTATCGTAGCCGCTCAGGCTATTGGAGAGCCGGGAACACAGCTCACAATGAGAACGTTCCACTCAGGAGGAGTCTCCGAAGCATCAGGAGATATCACTATGGGTCTCCCTAGAATCGAAGAGATCTTCGAGAAGAGAGCGCCAAAGAACGCCGCTGTTGTCGCGATGGTTGACGGAGTTGTTTCCGAGATTAAGAACGACGGCAAAGAGAAGGTAATCATAGTAATGGGTCAGGGAGGAAAGAAGTCGGAGGGTTCCGTAGAACATCCTGTTCCATTCACAAGAAATATTATCGTTAGAGTCGGCAATGAGGTAAAGAAAGGAGATATTTTGACTGACGGTTCCGCCAACATTAACGAATTGTTCACATTCGGAGGTAAGGCTGTTGCTGAAGACTATATCTTGAATGAAGTTTCAAAGATCTACTCTATGCAAGCCGCCGCTATCTCGAGAAAGCACATCGAAGTCATCTTGCGACAGATGTTCTCAAGAAAGAAGATCGTTGAGGCCGGAGATACAGACTTCGTCGAGGGAGAGGTTGTGGAAAATCAGGAGCTTTTGAGAGCCAACGACAAGACGACCGGAGCAAAGGCCAAGGCCTCGGATATGGTATTGGGAATCTCAGAAGTATCTTTGACGACATCAAGCTGGTTGTCCGCCGCTTCCTTCCAGAATACATCAAGAATTCTTATCGATGCGTCTACGCAGGGAAATACGGACGAGCTACGAGGTTTGAAAGAAAATGTTATCATAGGTAGATTGATTCCTGCAGGTACCGGATTCAGAAAGAAAGATAATTACGAAGAGGCTGAATGGGCCAAAAAGGACGAAGAGGACAAGTAAGTTGTAAAGTTTTAAAGTTGAAAGTTATAAGGTTAAGAAAAACAACAAAAAACAAAAACATTATAACTTTATAACATTTTAACTTGATAACTTTTTATGTCCTCCGCTGTAGAACAAATTAAAGCAAGACTCAGCATCGTTGATGTGGTAGGTTCTTACATCAAGCTAGAGAAAGCCGGCGCGAATTATAAAGCGAGGTGTCCTTTCCATAATGAAAAGACACCTTCGTTTTATGTGTCTCCTGGTAGAGAAAGCTATCACTGCTTCGGTTGCGATAAGGGAGGAGACATAATCAGTTTTGTCGAGGATCTTGAGGGGGTTGATTTTATGGCCGCCCTGAAGATGCTTGCGGAGAAAGCGGGTGTAAGGCTAGACAATGAGGATAAATATGAAAAGTCGGAAAAGGGCAGAACAGCCGCGCTCCTTAATTCAGTCATAGAATTTTACCGCAAAGAGCTCGTAAAGAATGCCGACGCGCTTAATTACTTAAAAGGAAGGGGCCTAAAAGGGGAGACTGTCACTAAATTTAAGATCGGTTTTTCTCCGGACGACTGGAGAGCTACCGGTAATTATTTGAAGAAGCAAGGATTCACAGAAGACGAAATTGAAAAGGCGGGATTGTCTATAAAATCGCCCAGCGGTTCTTATGACAGATTCCGGGGAAGAATAATGTTCCCTGTTTATAATATTTCCGGTTCGCCGATAGGTTTTTCCGGGAGAATATTTGACGCAAAAAAAACGGGCGGGAAACAAGAGCCGGCGAAATATATAAATACTCCTCAGACGGTTGTATACGACAAGTCCCGAGCGCTCTTTGGAATAGACAAGGCTAAAGTAGAGATAAGAAAAAAGAACGAGTGTATTCTCGTCGAGGGACAATTCGATCTCATAATGGCGCATCAGGCGGGGACAGAAAATTCGGTCGCCGTATCGGGCACGGCACTTACAGAAGAGCATCTAACCATGATAAATAGGCTCGCAGAGAAGCTTATTATGGCCTTTGACGGAGATTCGGCGGGGCTGAAGGCCTCGGCCAGGGCGATTGGTCTCGCTCTTTCGCTGGGTATGGAGGTGCGATTGGTATCTATTCCCGGCGCAAAAGATCCGGCTGACCTTATAAAAGAGAGGCCTGACGAGTGGCTTAAAATAGTTTCCGGATCAAAGCATATCGTAGATTTTTTCTTGGATTCGCTTCTCAATCAGAAATTAAACAAAGACGCTTTTCCCAAAGAAGTAGAAAAACAAGTTTTGCCGTATGTGGCTAGTATAAAGAGTAAGATAGAGCAGGCCAAATTTGTAAACAAAATATCCGAACTTTTGAAAATAAGTGAAGATGCTGTGTGGGAAGAGGTGAAGAAAGCGGCTAAATTAGCAGAGACGAACTCGGACACGGTAGCCAAAAAAGAGAATTTTGTAAAAACAACGGACGAAAACACGAAAGAGTTTAATCTCAAAAAAATGGTTTGGTCTTTCATCGAGTGGCAGAAGGACTCCGGCGCCCTGGATATCAAAGAGAGAGAACAACGATTCAGGACGCTTATAAAAGATAGTGAGTATGAAAAAATAAATAGTTTCTTGTCACCAAAGAGGAATCAGCTTATACTTGAAGTCGAAATACCTTTTGCGGGCGCCACTAATTTGGAAAAAGAAATAGACGAGGCGTTACGTTCTCTGGAGGAGGAGATTATAAAGGGGGAAGTAAGCTCCGAGTGGATGAAGATAAAGGAGGCTGAAAAGACAGGGGACGCGGACAAGGTGTCGGAGCATATGAGTAATTTTCAGAAGCTTTCAAAGAAGTTGGATGACTTTAAAAAGCGGGGATAATTTTCAAAAATCATGAAAAAGAAAAAAATAATTTCAAAAACTAAATCCAAAAAAATCCCTGTTTCAAAAAAGAAAGTGGTGAAAAAAGTTGTCACTAAGGCAAAGCTTGTTAAGGGCAAGAAGGCGAAACCGGGAAAGGTAATTGTAAAGAAGATAAAAGCGAAGAAACCGGCAGAGCCATGGGAGAAAAAAGCCGACAGACTCGTGGAGGCGGGCAAAAAGAGGAGATTTGTTACTTTCAACGAAATATTGAAAGAGTTTCCTAATATAGAAGATGATGTTCTCTTTTTGGACGAACTTTATGACAGGCTAAACAAGCTCGGCATAGACGTCTTGGATAGCGGGGGGCTTCTCAATATGGGAGAAGACGTGGATATGTATGAGAACAAGAAGAAGGCCGGAATAAGAGGTGAGCCGGCTCTTGATTCAGTCCAAATATATTTGAGAGAGATCGGTCAGCACAAATTGATATCTGCGGCGGAAGAGAAAGAGTTGGCCAGAGCTATCGAAAAAGGCGACAAGGAGGCGATGAACTCCCTCGCCAGAGCAAACTTAAGACTCGTTGTTTCTATTGCAAAGAAATTTATCGGTAGAAGCTCGGATCTCACGCTTCTCGACCTTATTCAGGAAGGTAACCTCGGACTCTTTAAAGCGGTTGAAAAGTTTGATTGGACAAAGGGATATAAATTCTCTACATACGCCACATGGTGGATAAGACAGGCGATTACGAGAGCCCTCGCAGATCAGTCGAGAACCATTCGTATTCCTGTGCACATGGTTGAAACGATCGCAAAGTATAAGCAGGTTTTGAGAAGACTTTCTCAGGACTTGGGCAGAGACCCTCTTCCTTCAGAGATTGCTACAGAGATGGGTATCGAGGTTGAAAAGGTGCATGTTATCGAAAAGATTGATCAGGGAACAGTTTCGCTCGAGACCCCTGTCGGAAACGACGATGACAATTCATCATTGGGAGACTTCATCGCAGACGACAAAATAATCTCACCGGATAATCAGACAGCGAGAAGAATTCTTTCGGATCAAATAAAAGAAATATTGGACGACCTTACTCCAAAAGAGAGAAAGATACTTGAGATGAGGCATGGACTTGTAGATGGGGTTATGAGAACTCTTGAAGAAGTAGGAAAGGAGTTCGGGGTTACGAGAGAAAGAATCAGGCAGATCGAGGCCAAGGCTCACGAGAAAATAAGAGATCACGAAAAGGCCAATAAGTTGTTAGGTTATTAAGGAGATTCGCTCCCAATACCTGTCATCCCCGATTTGGTCGGGGATCCAGAGTCTAGGTTGTAGTTTGTAGATAGTAGTTGGCAGTCACTAAATACTATAAACTAAAAACTTTTTAATTTATGTTGACAATATTTTTAGAAATTTTAGACATATTAACCACCGCTTTTATTATTTACACGGCGCTGGTTTTGCTTAAAAAAACCCGCTCTATCTATATATTGAGAGGGTTCTTCGGCCTGGGTCTTTTTTACATTGCCGCCGTGTTCTTGAATCTTAAGCTGACAACATCTCTTTTCCAGGCGTTTATTTCCTTCTTCATCATTATTCTTGTAATCCTTTTCCAGAAAGAGATAAGACGATTCTTCGAAAATTTCACTATTGATTTCTTCGTTAGCGCTTTTGCTGAAGAGGCCTCTGTCAGCGACAATGTTATCGAAATTATCTGCAATGTGGTTGCTGAGCTTTCCAAGACAAGGAGAGGCGCGCTCATAGTTCTTCCGGGCAAGCAAAGCTTGGAGAGGGTACTCGAAGGAGGGACGCCGCTTAACGGAAAGATATCCGAGCCCCTACTTCTTTCTATTTTTGACCCAAAAACACCGGGCCACGATGGTGCGGTGACGATAGAAGGTGACATTGTGAAAAGATTTATGGTGCACCTACCGCTTGCCGATATGAACAAAAAATATCCCGGCATAGGCACGAGACACAGGGCCGGATTAGGGCTTGCCGAGAGAACAGACGCAATGATAATAATCGTGTCGGAGGAAAGAGGGTCAATAACTATCGCCAGAAATAATGATCTTCATATTGTGGCAAACGCTGAAAAGTTGAAAGAAGAAATTCACAAATTTAAGGGCGACGGAAAGGCTGTTAAAAAACATAACAAGTTTTTGAGCTTCTTGCTGAGCGACACAAGAGACAAATTATTTATTTTGGCAATCTCGACTTTCTTGTGGTATTTAATCGTTCACAAATAGTTTGGGGCCACATAGTCGGCGCATAACTTTGTCATTCCCGCGAAGGCCTGCCTGCGCAGGCAGGCGGGAATCCGTGTTTGTGTTATAATATCCCAATGAAAAAAATATTTTCGAAAATACGCGAAAGTTACGAATTGCTTGTCTTGAATGCGTGGAAGATGGATAAGGTAATGTGGTCCGATGCCAAGGTTTATCTGGTTGCCCTTTTTTTCTTTAGAATTTTTACATCAACTGAGCCATTTTTGGCATCAGGCGCTCTGGCGTTGCTTTTAAATGAATTAGCCGTGGTTGCCAGCGGGCACATCGTTTTGAATTCCTTTTATTTAGCCCTTGGTTTGTTGGTGGCGTCTATTGTGATACCGGCCTTAATGTCGAGCCTAGATTCATTTTGCGAGGTTATGTTGTATTGGATTGCAGAGAGAAAAATAAATTTACTTATTATTAAAAAGAGCTCGGAAATAGATATTTCCCTTCACGAAGATCCTAAGTTTAAGGATCTTTTTAATAGAATCGCTGAGTCGGGCGCATGGTCTTCGGCGGAATTCGTCTTCAGACAATTTTTAATGTTGGACTCGGTGGGTATGGTAATTATTGCGTCAGCCGTGTTGTTTTGGGCAAACTGGAAGATATTTTTACTCGTTTTCTTTGCTACCATTCCAGAACTTGTTAATGGAATATATTACAGTACTAGGGTGTGGGGTATTTCTGACACAAAGGGTGAAGTAAGAAGAAGATATTGGGATATTCGCGATCTTTTTCTTAGCCAGTCTTCTTTAGTGGAATTGAATATTTTCCAGAGCGCGGGATTTTTCTACCAAATGATGAAAAAGATGTTTGATGATTTTAAGGTTGCAGAGAAGAAAAATGAAATTAGAAATGCAATTTTTCAATTTTTCGCAGTCGGTTTATCGCAGGTCGCCTTGGCTATCGCAATCGTATCATATGCCATGCAGACAGCCAGCGGAATTATTGGTATCGGGACACTAACCTTTGTTCTATATTCCGTGCAAAGCCTAAAGAGAGAACTGAGCCGGTGTTTCTGGTTGTTTGGCCGTCAGTACAAAGACGGCCTGTTCGTGAGAGATTTACTTACTTTTTGGTCAATTAAAACCGTTATCAAAAAGCCGGAAAAAGGAATAGTTTTGGATAAAAAAGTTGCCCCTGAAGTTGTTTTTGAGAACGTATCTTTTACTTATCCGGGAACAGATAAACTGGTGCTGAAAAATTTTTCATTTGTAATAAAGCCGGGAGAGAAAATTGCGCTTGTAGGACTTAATGGCGCAGGGAAGACCACATTCGTGAAATTGCTTTGTAGATTTTATGATCCGACCGAAGGTAGGATACTCATAAACGGTCATGATTTGCGTGAAATAGACCTTGATAGCTGGTATCACATGCTTGGCGCAGTATTTCAGGACTACTCCAGGTATCATCTGACAGTCGAAGAGGCAATAGCCGTCGGTAGGACAGGCGACAAGCCAAATATTGAAAAGGTGAAAGATGCTGCGAAGGCGAGCGAGGCGGATATCTTTATTGAAAAATGGGACAAGGCATATAGCCAGACACTCGGACGTGCGTTCACAGAAGGAGTTGAGCCGTCTGTCGGTCAATGGCAGAAATTGGCGCTCGCAAGGGTCTTCTATCGCGATCCAAAAGTTATGATACTTGATGAACCGACATCATCAATAGACGCTCTGTCTGAAGCCAATATATTTGAAAAGATTGGAGATGTTTCCGACAACAGAAGCGTTATACTTATTTCTCACAGATTCTCGACTGTCAGAAAGGCTCACAAGATTGTAGTCATAAAAGACGGTGAAAAAGCGGAGGATGGAACTCACGAAGAGCTGATGGCAAAGAAGGGGGTTTATGCGGAGCTGTATCAGCTTCAGGCAAAATCATATGAGTAGAAAGTGGAGGGTGGATGGTAGAGAGTAGTTACAATTATACTAATTATGTCATTCCCGCGAAGGCGGGAATCCAGAGCATACCTTGCTTTTATGGTTCATTTTGTTAGGCTGTCTTGGGATACGAAATTGGTTCATTGAGAAAGGGGATGCGTTATGGGGAAAAAGAAAAAGCCGCTATTTACGGTGAGACCCATTGAAAAAGAATTACTCGACCTTTTAAAAAAGAACGGCGGAGAGATGAAGCTGGACGACATCAAGCTCATTAAGCCGCACGAAAAGCCAATCGTCGATATGGGAGACCGAGGATTTATGGATATCGATGAATACAATCGATACTTTATTCTAAATTTTATTGAGTGGTTTTCCGAAATCTTTTCTTACGATGAAAAGACCGATACGGTTCGTCTCTTGAAGCGTGATAAAAAGTAGTTTTGTCGTTCTCGCGCCTGGTAATCCCAGGCGCTTTTTTATATTTTAATATTTTTTTAGATTGTTTATTTTTACCCTACACAAATAATTTCGCGGTCGCGAAATTATTTGTGTAGGGGCACAACGGCAACTTATTTTTCCCCAGAGATTTTCCGAACAAAAAAGAGGGGCGGTTTTAAGTTTGATTATTGGCTAAATATGTGGTAGTGTTTGGCGTAAAGGTTCTTTTATATTTAGAAACTATTTAGGCAATACCGCGGGTGCGGGGAAAGGAGCATTCTGTCATAAGGGCGACGGTCCACAAGGGCCGTCTTGGACGGAATGAAGGAGGAGCTGTTATATGACGAAGAAATTTGTCCGCAAGAACGGCAGACTCGACGATGATACATATGGATCGTTTAACCGGAGAATTGATGATCTTAAGAGGAGAGTTGACGAGAACACCCTCGGTTTTTTTTGGGTCATGGATAGGCTCCAGAATATTATTGAAGGAAAAGGAGAGTTTGAGTCGGCGCCCATTCTTAGACTAACGAAAGAGCCAGTTAGGGCAAGGCAGTTCAACTGGGCCCAAACTATGGATTCTCTCTGTCGAAGAACCAATCATGTTGACCAGGCGGCCTTGGCACTTTTGGATCGTTATTCAGACAGAACAATGGCAGTGAGGAATAATAATTATCTCCAAAAGCAATGACCAGCGGCGACCAGCGATTGGAACCATCGCTGTCCGGCATCGTATTAAAATAACCGCTGTTTTGTCCGGCGTCGTTGATCACCGGGATATTGGCC